>NZ_SSDM01000261.1:0-4297 GCF_004794375.1 Microbacterium sp. K35
CCCAGGGCGGTCACGGCCGCCTCCAGCGCGTCGAGCAGCCGGTCGGCGACGGGCCGTCCCGCCAGGCCGTCGATCAGCGCGTCGGGGTCGAGCAGCTGCACGGCGAGCTGGGCTCCGGCTTCGCCGACGAACTGCACGACGACCGCGTCGCCGGTGTCGCCGGAGGCCTGCGACGCCCGTGCGGTGACGGGCGCTGCCGTGGGGAGCCGGGCGGCGAAAGCGGCGGCGACGGCGGATTCGTAAGCGGTGGTGCTGGTCACGCGGACTCCTGGGCGGCGGGGGCGGATGCGGGGACGGTGGTGGTGACGACGCACGCGAGGCGCGCGCCGGAGCTGCCGACCGCGGCCGTCGCGACGGTCTGATCGCCGACCGTGAGCAGCAGCGGCCGGTCGGCGGAGTGGGGGAGGGCGAGGAGGTCGCCGACCGCGAGGTCGAGCACCTCGCGCGGCAGGACCGAGCGGGGCGCGAGGCGCAGCGCGACCTCGACGGGCGCGGCCTCGACCTGGCGGCGCACGAGGCCCGGGGTCTCCGCACGGTCGGTGAGGGCCTCGCGCACGGCGAACCCGGACAGCACGGACGCGGGCAGCATGATGCTCGCCGGCACCGTGCGCCCGCCATGCCGCATCGACAGTCGCGCCACGATCACCGGCTCCCCGGCGGCCGCGACCTGCGCGAACTGTGAGCTGTACTGGATCCCGGCGACGGTGACACCGGTGGGCAGCAGGCCGTCGAGCGCGGCCGCGAGGTGCTCCGTGGCCTCCGTCACGAGGGAGCGCAGCAGCGCCTGCTCGATCGGCGTGAAGGTGCGGTCGTCGACCGTCGCGGTCGAGCGCCCTCCCACCATCTGCACGATCCACGAGGTGGCGGTGGAGGTCGGCACCTGCAGGATCATCCGCTCGTCGGAGTCGGGCAGGGCGCACACGATCATGGTCGTGGTGGTCGGCAGCGACTGCGCGTACTCGCCGTAGGTGAGCATCCCGACGTGCTCGACCGCGATGGTCGCGCGCACGTGGATCCGGCCGGACAGCTGCGCCGACCACTGCCTGGCGAACGTCTCGAACGCGAGCTCGAGCGTGCGCGCGTGCTCGCGCGACAGCGTCGCCGCACGGCCGAAGTCGTACACCTCGACCTCGGCGGTCGCTGTCGCCGTGCGTGCGCGCACCGCGGAGCGCGCACCGTCATCCCTCACCACGTACCCGACTATCGGGCGGCGGAGGGCGTGCGTTAGGGAGGGGTCAGGGGGAGGTCTGCGCCGCGCCCGCGGCGGGGAGCAGCGCTCGCACCTCCTCGCTCGCATCGGAGAGGACCACGATGTCGACGCGGCGGTTCTCGGCCAGCTGCTCCGGGGTGCTGCCGGCGACCACGGGACGGGTGTCGCCGAAGCCCACCGACTTCAGGTGCGCGGGCGGCAGGCCGGCCGACTCCACCAGGTAGCGCAGCACCTGGGTCGAGCGCCCGGCCGACAGCTCCCAGTTCGTCGGGAACGGCGCGACGGAGCCCCGGGCGTCCGCGTGGCCCTCGACCGAGATCTCGTTGGGCGTCGTGACCAGCACCGATCCCAGCGCGTCGAGCACCTGCGTGGCGGCGGGGCTCAGCGCGGTGCTGTTGGTGGTGAAGAACGTCTCGGCGCTCACCAGGCCGATCGTGAGGCCGCGCTCGTCGATCGTGAAGGTCACGTCGGCTTCGAGGCCGCGCTCGGCGAGCACCTGCCGCAGCCGGTCGCGCAGCGCCGACAGCTCGTCGAACTCCTGCTGCGCCGCCGCGGCCTCGGTGTCGGCGAAGTCCTGGCCCTTCTCGTCCACCAGCTCGGGCGGCACCACGACACCGGTGACCGCGTCGATGTCCTCGGAGGGCTCCTGCCCGAAGCCGGTGGCGAGCGACGCGCTCAGCGCCTCGAACTTCTCCTGGTCGACGGTCGACATCGCGAACAGCACGATGAACATGCACATCAGCACCGTGACCATGTCGAGGTACGACGCCATCCAGCGCTCGTCCGGTCCGCTGTGCTCGGACTCGGTCACGCGGCGGCGTGCGCGCACGCTCATGAGAACAGGTCCTCGGCGTCCTCCGCGGGTGCGGGCTGCTCGGTGCGGCGCGAGCGTCCGCCGGACCGGTCGGACACCAGCGCGCCGAGGCGCTCCCGCACCAGCTGCGGTGCGGCGCCCGCCTGGATCGCCAGCATGCCCTCCATCAGCACGGTCATGCGCTCCAGCTCCAGCTCGCCCAGGCGCTGCAGGCGTCCGCCGATCGGGAGCCAGATGAAGTTGGCCGACAGCAGGCCCCACAGCGTCGCGACGAACGCGGCCGCGATCATCGGGCCGAGCGTGTCGGGCTTGTCGAGCTTCTCCAGCACGTGCGTCAGCGACACGACCGTGCCGATGATGCCGACCGTGGGGGCGAAGCCGCCCAGCGTCATGTAGAAGCGCGAGGCCGTGCGGTTGCGGGCGGCGGTCGAGGTCAGCTCGTCCTCCAGCAGCACCCGAAGGTCTTCCGCGTCCGTGCCGTCGGCGATGCTCTGCAGTGCCTGCCGGAGGAACGGGTCCTTCTCCTCGTCGAGGCCCTGCTCGAGGGCGAGCAGCCCCTCCGACCTGGCCTTCTCGGCGTAGCCGACGACCGTGTCGATCATGCTCTGCGCGGTGCGGCGCTCGCCGCGGAAAGCCCGGGGGAGCGACTTCACGGCGTGCAGGGCGTCGCGCAGCGTGCCGCTGGCGAGACCCACGGCGATGGTCGCGCCGAACACGAGCACCATCGGGGCGGGCAGGAGCAGCGAGCCGATGGTCGCGCCCTCGAGGTTGATCATGGCGATCAGGGCCCCGAACGCGAGGACCAGACCGAGGATGAGCGACGGATCCATCAGGCCTCCGTCCCGGCGGCGGCCGTGTCGACGGTGTCCGTGTCGACGGTGTCCGTGGCGACGAGGGCGGCGGCGGTGGCGAGCACTCCCGCGCGGAAGCGGGTGATGCGGGCGATCACGTCGTCCATCGTCTCCGTGACGACGAAGGTCGCGCCGTCGACCATGATCAGTGTCGTGTCGGGCGTGGCCTGCACACGTTCGATCAGGTCGGGGTTCACCGCGAACCGGGTGCGGTTCAGGCGCGTGAGGACGATCATGGGCTCCATCCTGGAAGGCTCGCTCCGTCCGGAGACGGAGAACAGACGGCCCGTCCTGGGCTGTCGGGAGGGACTGTCGGCCGTGCGGCGCGACGCGTTAGGGCGCGGGGTCCGCGACGCGCCGACGACGCCCCGACCTGGCGCGTGCGCCGTGTCGCAGGCGGCCGGGCGCGTCGACCGGGGTCAGCATGGACGGGACCGGACCCGACCGAGAGCGCATCGACGTGCGCGCGGCGCCGGAGGCGGACCGGAAGAGAAGGAGACGCACCCCGTGAAGCAGCGAACCCCGCAGACGGCGGCCGAGACGGCGGCGGAGGACTGCGGGTGCGCCCCGACCCCCGCCGAGCGCGAGTCGCTGTGGCGGGTGAACGTCAGCCGCCGCGGCGCCTTCGGGCTCGGGGCGCTCGGCGTGGTCGCGCTCGCCGCGTTCGGCGTGGGCACCGGGGTGTCGGCCGCGTACGCCGCGACCTATCCGAGCTGGGACGACGTGCAGCGGGCAAAGAACAACGAGGCAGCCAAAGCGGCCGAGGTCTCGCGCATCGAGGGGCTGATCCAGTCGCTCACCCGCAAGGTCGCGGAGACGCAGGCGGCGGCGCAGGTCGCGTCGGACGAGTTCTACGCCGCCCAGCAGGCCTACTTCGCGGCGATCACCGAGGCGGACAACCTCCAGGCGGAGGCCGATGAGCAGTCCGCGCTCGCCGAGTCCTCCGCGAAGAAGGCCGGACAGATCGCGGCGCAGCTGTACCGCAGCGGCGGAGACGACACCTCGCTGCAGCTGTTCTTCGCCGGCTCCGGTGCGAGCGCCGACCAGCTGCTGTCGCGGCTCGGCACGATGGACAAGTTCCTGCAGTACAACCAGTCGGTGTACGACAACGCCGTCGCGGCGCGCAACGCCGCCCAGTCGCTGAGCGACCAGGCCGCGGTCGCCCGTGATGAGCGCGACCGGCTGCAGCAGGTCGCCGAGCAGAAGATGGAGGCGGCACAGCAGGCCGCGGAGGCCGCGCAGGCCGCGCTCGACGAGCAGTCGGCGAACCTGGAGACCATGCAGGCGCAGCTCGCGGCCCTCAAGGACACCACGGCCACCACGGTCGCGCAGTACCAGGCGGGTGTCGCGGCGCGCGAGGCCGAGGAGAAGGCGCGACGCGAACGTGAGGCCGCCGCGGCGGCTGCGGCGGGCGGCGGCAAC
>NZ_SSDM01000262.1:0-10758 GCF_004794375.1 Microbacterium sp. K35
CGATGCCCCAGGCGCGCCGGGCCGTGGCCTCGGTGCGAGCGCAGGACCGCCGCCTCCCCCGTGACCTGGGCCCGGAGCAGTGGGCGGGGCTGTGGCGCGAGGCGGGGCGGAGGCCATGAGGGGTGGTGGCGCCCCCTCCGTCACGCGTCCGGCGGCGTCTTCGCGGCCTGCGAGAATGGAGGCGCCGAGTCCCGAGCCGAGGAGCCACCGTGCCGTTCATCTCCACCCGTGGCGGCATGCAGCCGCAGTCCTTCAGCGAGACCCTGCTCGAAGGGCTCGCGCCCGACGGAGGCCTGGCGGTTCCCGAGGTCATGCCCGAGGTCGACGGTGAGACCCTGGAGCGCTGGCGCGCACTCACGTACCCCCAGCTCGCGACCGAGGTGCTGGGGCTGTTCGCGACCGACATCCCCCGCGAGGATCTGGCGCGCATGACGGCCGCCGCCTACGCCGACTTCCCCGACGGGGTGGTGCCGCTGCGCCGCATCGACGACGACCTCACGCTGGTCGGTCTCTCCGAGGGGCCGACGCTGGCGTTCAAGGACATGGCGATGCAGTTCCTCGGGCAGGTGCTCGAGTACACCCTGGAGCGTCAGGGATCGGTGCTGAACATCCTCGGCGCGACCTCGGGCGACACGGGGTCGGCGGCCGAGCACGCCCTCCGCGGCAAGGAGCGAGTGTCGGTGTTCATGCTGTCGCCGCAGGGCCGCATGAGCGCGTTCCAGCGGGCGCAGATGTTCTCGCTCGACGACGCCAACGTGCACAACATCGCGGTGGAGGGCGTGTTCGACGACTGCCAGAACCTGGTCAAGAAGCTCGCCGGCGACCTCGACTTCAAGCGCACCCAGCACCTCGGCGCCGTCAACTCCATCAACCTCGCGCGCATCACCGCGCAGACCGTCTACTACTTCTGGGCGTGGCTGCGGGCCACCGACGCGGGCGGCTGGGCCGAGGTGTCGTTCACCGTGCCCTCGGGCAACTTCGGCAACATCCTGTCGGGCTTCTTCGCGAAGCAGATGGGCCTGCCGATCCGCCGCCTCGTGCTGGCCGCGAACGAGAACAACGTGCTCGACGAGTTCTTCCGCACGGGCGTCTACCGGCCGCGCAGCGCCGCGCAGACCCTCGCCACCTCGAGCCCCTCGATGGACATCTCGAAGGCGTCGAACCTGGAGCGCTTCATCTTCGAGCTGGTCGACCGCGACCCGGCGCGGGTGGTCGGCGCGTGGGACGACCTGGAGGCGCAGGGCTACGTCGACTTCTCGGCGGAGCAGGAGCGGTTCGCGGAGGAGTTCGGCATCGTCAGCGGCACCTCGACCCATGAGGACCGGCTGGCCACCATCCGCGCCGTGTACGAGGCCTCGGGCGAAGTGATCGACCCGCACACCGCCGACGGCGTCAAGGTCGCCCGCGAGTATGTGGAGCCGGGCGTTCCGATGCTCGTGCTGGAGACCGCCAAGCCGGAGAAGTTCGCGGAGACCATCCACGAGGCGATCGGCGTCGAGCTCGGCTACTCGCCCGAGCTGCGCGCGATGCTCGACGCCCCCCAGCACGTGACGGAGATGGCCGACGACGAGCAGGCCCTGCGCGCGTTCATCGCGGAGAACGCCCTGCACTGACACCGAGGCCCTTCATCGCGAAAGACCCCCGACCGCCGGCGCGGTCGGGGGTCTTCGTCCTTCCAGGGGAACTTATCAGGCAGTCACTGCCAAGAGTTGTTACTGTATCTGCATGAATGAAAGTGCGGACTCCGTCCCGACGGCCATCGAGGCGCGTCATCTGTCCAAGTCCTACGGGAAGGGCGAGAGCAGATTCCTGGCTCTCGACGACGTGTCGTTGCGGGTGCGGCGGGGCGAGTCCCTGGCCATCGTCGGCAAGAGCGGGTCGGGCAAGTCCACGCTGATGCACCTCCTCGCTCTCCTGGACCGCCCCGACGCCGGAGAGGTGCGGGTGGACGGCGCCGATGCGGCGACGCTGTCGCCGCGGGCGGTGAACCGGATCCGCAACCGCCGCTTCGGCTTCGTCTTCCAGCAGTTCTTCGTCACCCCCGGTGCCTCGGTGCTCGACAACGTCATCCTCCCGCTCACGATCGCGGGGATCCCCGCCGCCGAGAGGCGACGCCGCGGCATGGAGGCCCTGCGCCGCTTCGGCCTGGAGGACAAGGCGCAGGGCCGTGCGAACGACCTGTCCGGCGGGCAGAAACAGCGCGTCGTGCTGGCTCGGGCGCTCGTGTCCGAGCCCGAGGTCATCTTCGCCGACGAGCCGACGGGAAACCTCGACAGCGCGACCGGCGCCGTCGTCGAAGATGAGCTCTTCGCGCTCCAGCGCGACCACGGAATCACCCTCGTCATCGTCACGCACGACGACGACCTCGCCGCACGATGCGACCGCCGGGTCGTGGTGCGCGACGGGCGCCTGGAGGATGCGACGGGGGTGGCGGCATGAACGCGCTCGACCTGGTGCGCACCGCCGTGTCGCACACGTTCCGCAGCAAGCTGCGCACCACGCTGACCGTGCTGGCGCTGTTCGTCGGAGCGTTCACGCTCACCCTCACGACCGCACTGGGCGCCGGTGTCTCCGACTACGTCGCGAAGCAGGTGGCGTCGCTCGGCGCCGACGACGTGCTGCTCATCTCGGCGGGGACGGGGACGGCGACCGACGCCGGGCCCCAGCCGTACGATCCCGCGACCTCCACGGCCTCCGGGGGTCCTGCCAATCCACTCACCGGCGGGGGAGCGCTGACGCCGCAGGACATCTCCGCGCTCGAGGGCATCGACGGACTGCGTGACGTGTCGCCCGTCTCGGCCGTCGCGGTCGACTGGATCCAGGGACCGGGGTCGCAGAAGTACGAGTTCGCGATCGCGCCCACCTCGTCGATCGCGCGGGCGGACCTCGTCGCCGGCTCGCAGCTGGATGCCGAGGCCACCGAGAACCAGATCACCCTTCCGCTCGACGACGTCGAGCCGCTCGGCTGGGCCGACCCCGGCGACGCGGTCGGTGCACGGGTCGAACTGGGGTTCACCGACGTGCTCGGCGGCCCCCACACCATCGAGGCGACCGTCGTGGGCGTCTCGAACACGAGCCTGCTCAACGCCGGCGCCGGGGCCAACGCCGCCCTGGTCGACGCGATCGCGGCGGAGCAGCGCGCCGGGTCGTCGGCACCGGAGCGCTTCCAGGTCGCGGTGGCCTCCTTCGACCCGAACGCCAGCGCCGACGACGTGCGCGACCTGAAGGACCGGGTCGCTGACGCGGGGATGACCGCGCAGACGATCCAGGACCAGCTCGGCATCGTGCAGACGGTCATCGGCGGCATCACCGGTGTGCTCAACGCGTTCGCCGTGATCGCTCTGCTCGCGGCCGCTTTCGGCATCATCAACACGCTGCTGATGAGCGTGCAGGAGCGCACGCGCGAGATCGGGCTCATGAAGGCCATGGGGATGAGCAACGGACGGGTGTTCGCGCTCTTCAGCATCGAGGCGGCGATCATCGGCGTGCTCGGCAGCGTGCTCGGCGTCGTCGTGGCCCTGCTGGTGGGACTGCCGCTCAATGCGGCTCTCGCCCAGGGGCCGCTCTCGGGTCTCGCCGGTCTCGACCTGCTGCTCTTCCAGCCGCAGGGGATGCTGGGCGTCGTCGCGCTCATCGTCGTCATCGCATTCCTGGCGGGCACGCTACCGGCGCGACGCGCGTCGCTGAAGTCACCCATCGACGCGCTGCGATACGAATAGAGCATGCCCGCGCCCGCAACCCCGCACAGCAGCAACGCCCGCGGACGGGCGACGGCGCGCGCGATCGAGACCGCGGCGGTGCGGCTGGCCCTGGAGAAGGGGCCGGCCGCGCTGACGGTCGACGAGATCTGCGCGGCGGCCGGCGTCAAGCAGCGCACGTTCTTCAATCATTTCCCGACCAAAGAGGACGCGCTCCTCGGCAGCGCGCTGCCCCGGCTCAACGAGCAGCGGGTGCGCGAGTACCTCAGCGATGCGACGGTGGGTGTGCTCAGCGGCGCTCTGGGTCTGGTCGAGCTCCCGGCGTCCCCCGACGGGCAGGAGGACCTCGCGGCAGCTCGCATGCGCGTCCTCGCCGCTTCGCCGGCCCTCGCCGAGCGCCAGGCGGGTCGGCTGCTGCCGTTGGCGCGCGAGGTCAACGAGGTCATCCGCCTCAAGCTGCGTGCCGTCGGCCCCGACCAGGCGGCGGAGCGCATCGACGCCGCCGCATCCGTGCTCACCCGCATCGCGAGCACGCTCGTACTGCAAGCCGGGCGGGCGGGCGAGGCGGAGCCCGGTCTCGACGATCTCCGGTGGATCTGGGACCGCCTGCTCTGACGTCGCGTGCAGAGTGCACAGCGACGGGCGATGTTCGTGCGGATCGCACATGTCGGGCGGTGAGGCGCGGTGGCTACGGTGGCGGCAACCCGTTCCCCCCTCCTCCCGAAGGATCCTCATGGCACGCACGGCGCACGCAGACGACTTCGCGCTCTCCCGAGTCACGCCGGAGGCCCGCAAGCCCTGGTTCGGAATCGCAGTGCAGCGATTCGGACAGGTCTCGGCCCTCTCGCAGTTCCTCCTCGGCGCGACCCTCGGCTACAGCATGACGTTCGGCGAGGCCGTCCTCGCCTTCCTGTTCGGCTCGATCATCCTCGAGGTGATCATGTGCGTGGTCGGTTTCATCGGCCAGCGCGAAGGCCTGAACACCGCCCTCCTCGCCCGCTGGACCGGCTTCGGCGAGATCGGCGCCTCGCTGGTCGGCCTCGCGATCGGCATCAGCCTGATCGGCTGGTTCGGCATCCAGTCGGCGATCTCGGCGCAGTCGCTCGACGCCCTCATGCCCGGCGCCCTGCCGGTGTGGGCGTGGAGCCTCATCTTCGGCCTCGCGGTGACCGCGATCGTGGCCTTCGGCTTCGTCGGCATGCAGTGGCTCGCGAACATCACGGTGCCGCTGTTCCTGATCCTGGTCGGATGGTCGGTCATCTCCGAGCTGAGCCGCCACGACATCGGCGAACTGCTGACCGGTCCGGCCCCCGGCCCCACCATGAGCGTGTGGGCGGGCACCGGCATCGTCGCGGGCGGCCTCATCGTCGGCGCCATCATCACCGGCGACATGACCCGCTTCAACCGCTCGCGCGCCGACGTCGTCAAGCAGACCGTGCTGGGCGTCTCGCTCGGCGAGTTCGTGATCGGCCTGGCCGGCGTGCTCCTCGCGCACGCCGCCGCCACCGGCGACATCGTCGCGATCGTCACCTCGTCGGTGGGCTTCATCGGCCTGTTCATCGTGCTGACCGGCACGCTGAAGATCAACGACTGGAACCTGTACTCCTCCACCCTCGGCCTGGTGAACTTCATCTCTACCGCGTTCGGCAAGAACCTGCACCGCGTGACCACCACGATCGTGCTCGGCGTCGTCGGCTCGGTGCTCGCCGCGGTCGGCATCCTCGGGCAGTTCACCGAGTTCCTGATCGTGCTCAGCGTCGCGTTCCCGCCCATCGCCGGCATCATGGTCGCCGAGTACTACGTGGTGCGGCGCTGGCGCCCCGAGCTCGACGCGACCCGCGAGCAGGGCACGCTTCCGGCCACCGCTCCGCGCATCGTCCCCGCGACCATCGTCGTCTGGCTGGTCTCGTCCCTCGTCGGGTACTTCGTCACCTGGGGCATCCCGTCGCTGCTCAGCCTCTTCCTGTCGATGGTGCTGTACATCGTCGTCGGCAAGCTCGGCTGGGTGCGCGGCGTCGGCGTCGCCACCACGCGCCAGGCGAGCCCCGTCGACAGCGCCCCCGCGGCGGTCTGAGCGACCGCGACAGAACCACCCCACACGAAAGCGAGCATCATGCACATCGGCATCGACGTCGGCGGCACCAACACCGACGCCGTCCTCATGGACGGCACCCGCACCCTGGCGGGGGTGAAGCACTCCACGACCCCCGACGTGACCCGCGGGATCGTGCAGGCCATCGAGGACCTGCGCGCCGGTCACTCCTTCGAGGGTGCAGACATCGATGCGGTCATGATCGGCACGACGCACTTCATCAACGCGCTCGTGCAGGCCAGCCGGCTCGCGCCGGTCGCGGCGCTCCGGCTGGGGCTCCCCGCCACGCGCGCGCTGCCGCCGCTGATCGACTGGCCGGAGGTGCTGGTGGAGGCCACGCAGGCGCGCAGCTACCTCGCCCACGGCGGATACGAGTTCGACGGGCGACCCATCTCGCCGCTCGACCCGGAGGAGATCCGTGCGCACGCCGAGGACATGAAGGCCCACGGCATCCGCTCGGTTGCGATCTCCTCGGTGTTCAGCCCGGTCAACCACGACCTCGAGGTGCGGGCAGCCGAGATCGTGGCCCACGTGCTCGGGGCGGATGCGGCGATCTCGCTGTCGCACGAGATCGGACGCATCGGGCTGCTGGAGCGGGAGAACGCGACCATCATCAACGCGGCGCTGCGCGAGCTCGCGTCCGAGATCGTCGACGGGCTCACCTCGGCCGTGCGCGCGCAGGGCATCGAAGCGCCCATCTTCCTGAGCCAGAACGACGGCACGCTCATGGACGAGGACTACGTGCGCCGCTACCCGGTCGCGACCTTCGCCTCCGGCCCCACGAACTCGATGCGCGGTGCCGCCGCCACGAGCGGCCTCGACGACTGCGCCGTGATCGACGTCGGCGGCACGACGGCCGACATCGGACTGCTCATCAACGGCTTCCCGCGCGAGACCGCGAACGAGGTGAAGGTCGCGGGCATCCGCACCAACTTCCGGATGCCCGACGTGCTCTCCCTCGGCATCGGCGGCGGCAGCATCGTCGACGAGGAGACCGCGGAGGTCGGCCCCGCATCGGTCGGGTACAAGCTGACGACCGAGGCGCTGGTGTTCGGCGGCTCCACCCTCACCGCGACCGACATCGCCGTCGCGGCCGGCCGGGCACAGGTGGGCGACCCGAGCCGCGTGGCCCACCTCGACCCCGCCTTCGTGCAGCGCGTGCTCGACCGCATCGCCGAGCGGGTGTCCGAGGCCGTGGACCGCATGCGCACCTCGCCCGAGCCGATCGCGGTCGTCGCGGTCGGCGGCGGCTCCATCCTGCTGCCCGACGAGCTGCCGCTGTTCGGCACCGTGCACCGCCCGGAGAACTACGCGGTCGCCAACGCCATCGGCGCCTCGATCGCCCAGGTCGGCGGCGAGATCGACAAGGTGTACGCGATCGAGCCGGGCCGCCGCGAGGAGACCCTCGCCGAGGTGCGGGCCGAGGCCGTGGACAAGGCCATCGCCGCGGGGGCCAAGCCGTCCACCGTGTCGATCATCGACTTCGACGAGGTGCCCATCCCGTACCTTCCCGGCAACGCCACGCGCATCCGCGTCAAGGCCGTCGGCGACCTCGACATGGGGGTCTGACATGAGCTGGACGATCACCCCCGCCCACATCGACGGGCTCGCGCGCGGGGCCGCCGTGCTCGGCACGGGTGGCGGCGGCGACCCGTACATCGGCGGGCTCCTCGCCCGGCAGGCCCTCGCGAGCGGCGACGTCACCGTGGTCGCCCTCGACGAGGTGCCCGACGACGCCCTGGTGCTGTTCGTCGCGATGATGGGCGCGCCCACCGTCATGGTCGAGAAGCTGCCGAGTCTGGCCGAGGTCATCGAGCCCGTGAAGGCGCTGGGCATCCACCTCGGCCGCCCGGTCACGCACATCGCGTGCGCCGAGGTCGGCGGCGTCAACTCCACGATCCCGATCGCCGCGGCCGCCGCGCTCGGCCTGCCGCTGGTCGACGCCGACGGCATGGGGCGCGCGTTCCCGGAGCTGCAGATGGTGCTGCCGACGCTGTACGGCGTGACCGCGTCGCCCCTCGCCTTCAGCGACGAGAAGGGCAACACCGGGGTGCTGCAGACGGCCGACAACTCCTGGACCGAGCGCATCGCCAGGGTCGCGTGCGTCGAGATGGGCTGCTCCGTCATGATCTCGGGCTTCTCGATGTCGGGCACCGCCGCGCGAGAGTCCCTCGTGGCGGGGTCGCTGTCGCGCTGCATCGAGATCGGCCGGAGCATCGCCGCCGCGCGCGACGAGAAGACCGACCCGGTCGCGGCGGTCGTCGAACTGCTCGGCGGGCGCGAGCTGTTCGACGGCAAGGTCGTCGACGTCAACCGCGCCACCACCACCGGGTTCGCCCGCGGGCGCGCCCGCATCGACGGCGACGGCGGCACCACGCTCACCCTCCGGTTCCAGAACGAGCACCTGGTGGCCGAGGCCGACGGCGCGGTCCTCGCGACCACACCCGACCTCATCATGGTGCTCGACGGCGAGTCGGGCGAGCCGATCACGACCGAGGGGCTGCGCTACGGCCAGCGCGTGCGGGTGATCGCGGCCCCCGCCGACGAGCGCTGGCACTCCGCGGAGGCCCTCGCGATGGTCGGCCCCGGCTACTTCGGCTACGACCTCGCGGCCCACCGCTTCGACGGCACCGTCTCCGCCGCAGACGCCTCGACGGGGGCGGCCGCATGAGCTGGCAGCTCACCGCGGCCGACCTCCCCGACCTCGCCCGAGGCGCGACGCTGCTCGGCACGGGCGGGGGCGGCGACCCGTACATCGGGAAGATGCTCGTGGAACGGGTGCTCGGCGACGGCAGCATCACGATCCTCGACCCGGACGAGCTGGCGGACGACCTCTTCGTGATCCCCACCGCGCAGATGGGCGCCCCGACGGTGATGGTGGAGAAGATCCCCGCTGGCACCGAGCCCACGCTGGCGCTGCGCACGCTCGAGGAGCACCTGGGGCGGACGGCCGATGCGACCATGCCCATCGAGTGCGGCGGCATCAACTCCATGATCCCGCTGATCGTCGCGGCCGAGACCGGGCTGCCCGTGGTGGACGCGGACGGCATGGGACGAGCGTTCCCCGAGCTGTCGATGGAGACCTTCGCGGTGTACGGCGTGCACGGCTCGCCGCTCGCGCTCGCCGGGGAGCGGGGCGAGAAGGTCGTGATCGACACGGGCGACGACGACCGGCAGATGGAGTGGCTCGCCCGCGGCATCACGATCCGGCTGGGCGGCGTCGGCCACATCGCCGAGTACGCCATGACCGGCGCCGACGTGCGGCGCACGGCCGTGCCACGGACCATCTCGATGGCGCTCGCGCTCGGCCGCGCCATCCGCCTGGCCCGCGAGGAGCACCGGTCCCCGTTCGAGGCGATCGCCGACACCCTCGCGACCACCCTCTACCCGCACGTGCGGGAACTGGGCGTCGGGAAGGTCGTGGACGTCGAGCGGCGGACGACGGAGGGCTTCGCGAAGGGCCGGGCCGTCATCGCTCCACTGGGGGCCGAGGGCGACGCGGTCGAGATCGCGTTCCAGAATGAGAACCTCAGGGCCTACCGCGGTGGGGAGCTGCTGGCGATCGTGCCCGACCTCATCTGCGTGGTCGATCACGAGACCGCGGAACCGATCACGACCGAGGGGCTGCGCTACGGGCAGCGGGTGCGCGTGCTCGGCATCTCCACGCCCGACATGATGCGCACGCCCGAGGCGCTGGCCGCGTTCGGTCCCATGGCGTTCGGCCTGACGGAGCCGTTCCGCCCGGTCGAGGGGACCCCCGCGTCCTAGGCTGGACGGCATGAGGCTGGAGCGGGACGACGTGGCGGCGCTCGCCCGCGGCTACGCGCTCCTCGGCTCCGGCGGCGGTGGCTCGACCACGATGCTCGAGCTCATGCTGGGCGCCGCCGACCACGGGCCGATCGACGTCACGCCGGTGTCGGCGCTCGACCCCGCGACCCCGTGCCTCGGTGTCGCGTTCGTCGGCTCCACCATGCTTCTGAGCGAACGGATGCCGGGCGCAGAGCCGTTCGGTGCACTGCTGCGGGCGGTCGAGCGCTGGCTCGGACACCCCGTGCCGGCGGTCTGCTCGCTCGAGGGCGGGGGGATGAACGGGCTGGCGCCCCTCACCCTCGCGAAGACGCACACCGTGGTCGACGCCGACTGCACGGGTCGCGCGGTGCCCGGTCTCGACCAGATGTCGCTGTTCGTCGACCGCGTGCCCGGGCTCGTGTTCGCGTGCGAGACCGGCGCGGACGGAGTCGCCCTGGTCGAGGCGACCAGGGCGATCGACGCGGAGCGGGTGGTGCGGTCGGCCATCATCCAGGCCGGGGGAGTGGGCTGCGCGGTGCTCGCCGGCTTCACGGTGGGCGACCTGCGGGAGCACGCGATCGAGGGGCACCTGGCTCGGGCGCTCGACCTGGGGCGGGCGTTCCTCGCGCACGCCCGGCTCGCGCCGCCGCTGCTGGCGGAGGCCCTGGGCGGCGAGCTGCTCGCCGAGGGCCGGATCCTGTCGGTCGCGCCGTCCGTGACCGACCCGCACGTCAGCGCCATCGAGGTCGCGGGCATCGGCGGTACCGTGCACCGGGTGGTCGCGCGGTCGGAGACGCTCGCGGTGCTCAGCGACGGGCTGCTGGTCGCCGCGGCCCCCGAGGTGATCGTGGTGCTGGACGCCGTGTCCCGCGAGATCCTCGAGGTCACCGACCTCAGCCTGGCGCGGCACGTCGTCGTGCTCGCCCTGCCCGCGCCCGACTGGTGGAGCGAGCGCCCCGAGCGCCGCGCCCGCATCGTGCCGTCGGCCTACGGTCTCGACGGGCTGGACGCGGCATGAGCGCCGCGCTTCCCCTCACCGCACTGCTCGCGCAGGGCGAGAACGGGGCTGTGCGCCTCGTCGCCGGGCCCGCCGACGCCGAGTGGGACGCGGTGTCGGTGGAGGCGGAGGAGGCCGACCTCCCGGCGCAGAGCCGCGGCGGCCTCGCGATCCTCACGGCC
>NZ_SSDM01000263.1:0-872 GCF_004794375.1 Microbacterium sp. K35
ACGCACTTCATGCTCACGATGGAGGGCGTGATCCACACACTCCAGGCGCTGCTGATCCTCGGTCCCGTGCTCGGATACGTCCTGACGAAGCGGATCTGCCTGGCGCTGCAGAAGAAGGACCGCGAGATCGTGCTGCACGGCTTCGAGACGGGTCGCATCGTGCGACTGCCCGGCGGCGAGTTCGTCGAGGTGCACCAGCCCGTCGACGAGTACGAGCGCTGGAAACTCATCGACGTGGAGTCGTATCAGCCGCTGGTCGTGCGGCCGAACGCGAAGGGGCGCATTCCGTGGCATCAGAACCTGCGCGCCGCGGTGTCGCGGTGGTTCTTCGAGGACAGGCTGCTGCCGCTCACCAGGGCCGAGGTGCACGCGGCCGACAGCGCCCACGGGTCGCACGCGGCGGTGGAGGCTCCGGACACGGACGGCACCGCGGGAGACGGCCCGGAGCATGGCGCACAGACCGACCGTTGACGCCGGCAGGCTCCGCGGGGCGCGGGTGGCCCTCGGCGCGGGGGTGGTCGTGGTCGCGTTCCTCGTCGCTGGCACACCGGCGGCCCTGGGGGCGTTCGCCATCGTCGTCGGGTTCGGCGCGGTCCGCCGTGCCCGGCGCCGCCCGGAGCGACCACCCCGCCTGACGTTCACGTTCGCCGTGGTCGATGTCGGCGGCGACGGCGCCCCGTGCCTGCTGCTGTCTCTGCCTCCCGACGCGGACGAGACCGTGGCGGAGGTGCTGCGTGCGCACGGGTGGAGCACCCTGGAGCCGCCCGTCAACGGTCCGGTCGCACCGGTGCGGCGGGTGGGCGTGGAGTTCCGCGGCGACGACGGCCTGCGGCTGCGCGACCTCGGGGTGCCCGGGCCCGCCTACGCCGAGG
>NZ_SSDM01000264.1:0-7265 GCF_004794375.1 Microbacterium sp. K35
GGCGAGCGCCGGCGCGATCTTGCGGGTGGCCATCGCGAACGGGAAGTTCCACGGGGTGACGAAGAACGACGGCCCGACGGGGCGCTGCGACACGATCATGTGCCCGGTGCCCTCCGGGTTCAGACCGTAGCGACCGCTGATGCGCACGGCCTCCTCGCTGAACCAGCGGAGGAACTCGCCGCCGTACGCGACCTCGCCGCGCGCCTCGGCGAGCGGCTTGCCCATCTCCAGGGTCATCAGCAGCGCCAGGTCTTCCTTGTGCGCCTGCACCAGGTCGAACGCGCGGCGCAGGATCTCGCTCCGCACGCGCGGAGCGGTGGCGGCCCACTCGTCCTGAGCGGCCACCGCGGCGTCGAGCGCCCGGATGCCGTCGGCGGGCGTGGCGTCGGCGATCGTGCGGATCACCTGGTTCGTGGCCGGGTCCTTGACGTCGAACGTGGCGCCGGTCTCGCCGTCGATCCACTGTCCGCCGATGAAGAGTCCAGTGGGGATGCTGTCGAGCAGCGCCTGCTCGGTCTGAGTGCTCATGGGTTCTCTTTCTGTGAGTGGGGGCTAGGGGCGACGACGCCGGCTCGGCGGCGCGTCGATGCTCAGCGTCTGTCCGCGGAAGAACGCCGGGCGGCGGATCGCGTTCCAGATCATCACCGCGATGCCCACGACGATGATCAGCATCCCGAGGATGAACACGATCCCGACGCCGCCGATCTCCGACCCCGAGCCGTAGGCCGGGTCCATCGAGTCGATCAGCGTGGTGAAGAACAGGATCGCGAGGATGATGCCACCCACCAGCGGGAACAGGAACGTGAAGAAGACGTTGCGCGCGGAGTCGAACCACTGCTTGCGGAAGTACCAGACGCACGCGAACGCGGTGATGCCGTAGTAGAAGCAGATCATCATGCCGAGCGTGAGGATCGTGTCCCACAGGGTGTCCTCGCTGACCACGCGCATGACCGCGTAGAACGCCGAGGCGACGATGGCCGAGACGATCGTGGCGTAGCCGGGGGTGAAGAACCGCGGGCTGACCTTCGCGAACGACTTCGGCAGGGCGCCGTAGTGGCCCATCGCGAGCAGGGTGCGCGCCGGACCGACGAACGTCGACTGCAGCGACGACGCCGAGCTGGTGAGCACCGCCAGCGACACGAGGAACGCGAGCGGCCCGAGGATCGGTCCGGAGAGGTGGAAGAACACGTTCTCCTGGATGTCACCGTTGCCGAGGCCGAGCTCGCCCGTGCCCACGCCCGCGAACATGATCATCGCGACGGCGAGGAGCAGGTACAGCGAGACGATCGTGAGCACGGTGACCGTGGCCGCGCGGCCCGGCGTCTTCTCCGGGTCCTTCGTCTCCTCGTTCATGGTGAGCGTGACGTCCCAGCCCCAGAAGATGAAGATCGACAGGGAGAGACCGGCCGCCACGGCGCTGAACGACGAGATCGCGAACGGGTTGAACCAGTTGAGGTCGAACGGCTGGTAGTCGAAGCCGTTGCCGCTCACGGCCTGGGCGATCGCGGCGACCGCGAAGAACACCAGCACCAGGATCTGGAAGCCCACCAGCCAGTACTGCAGCTTCTGCGTCGTCTGCATGTCGCGGTACGACACCCACGTCGCCCCCAGCATGAACAGCAGGCACACGCCGATGTTGATCCACGTCACCCCGGCCAGGTCGGCGATCCCGGCGTTGCCCGTGATCTGCGACAGCAGCAGGAACAGGAAGTCGACGGCGACCCCGGCGAGGTTCGACAGCACCAGGATCGTCGCGACGACCAGGCCCCAGCCGGCCATCCAGCCCACCCAGGGTCCGAACGCGCGGGCGGCCCAGGTGAAGGACGTGCCGGAGTCGGGCATGCGGTTGTTGAGCTCGCGGTAGCCGAAGGCCACCAGGAGCATCGGGATGAAGCCGACGAGGATGATCGCCGGGATCTGCGCGCCCACCTCGGACGCGGTGGGGCCGACGGCGGCCGTGAACGTGTAGGCGGGGGCGATGCACGAGATGCCGATCACGACGGCGCCGATGAGGCCGACGGTGCCGGCACTCAGGCCCTTCGTGGAGATGCCGGTCGTGACGCCGGATGCGGGCTCCGTCGCCCGGTTGGTGCTGCTCATCAGCGGTCTCCTGCTTCGTTGCGGGTGCGCGGGACGACGATCATGGGAACGGGCAGCTCGTGCAGCATCTTCGCCGCCGTGGAGCCCAGGAACAGACGGCGCGGCTGTGCCAGGCGGCTCGAGCCGACCAGCACCACCTCGCCGGGGAGCCAGGAGAGCCCGGCGACGGCGTCTTCGACCGTCTCGCCCGGTGCCTCCTCGACGACGGCGCCCAGGCCGTCCGGCAGCTGCTCGGCAGCGACCGCGAGCACCCGGTGGGCGTGCTCGCTGCCGGCCAGGCGGATCGCGCCGGTGTCGAGGCCGGGCGGCACGTCGAACGGCACGAGCGACACGAGTCGCAGGGAGACCTCGGCCGCCCCGGCGAGGGCGACGGCCTGGTCGAGCACGCCCTCCGCACCCGGACGCGTGCCGACCGCGACCGTGACGCGCGGGAGCACGTGGTCGTCCTGCTGCGCGAGCCCCGACGGCGCGAGGGCGACCGGGATCGGCGAGGAGTGCAGCAGCTCGGATGCGACGCTGCCGAGGCGGTGACGGCCGAAGAGGCCGCCGCCCGCGGTGCCGATCACGATCACGCTCGCGTCGAACTCCTCGCCCGCCGCGATGAGCCCCTCCGCGAACGACTCGGAGAACCGCACGTGGCCGCTGCGCACCAGCTCCTGCGGGAGCCGCACGACCGCGTCCTGCAGCCACTTCCGTGCCTGCGTGCGGATCACGTCCTCATACGCGCGCTCCGGCGGGACGGCCGCGCTGCGGGTGCCCTCGGTGGGGAGCACGATCACCAGGTGCAGCGTCGCGCCGATGCTGCGGGCCAGCCGGGCGCCCAGCGCCGCGGCGTCCGCCCCCGCGTCCGTCGCCGTGTAGCCGACGACGACCGAGCCGGTCATCAGCCGATGCTCTCGGGAGCGCCGGCCTCGCGGCGGGCGTCGACGATGTTCGCCGCGACGAGGTGGCCCATGCGGATCGCCCCGTCGACGTGCTGGTAACCCGCTCCGGCCATGTCGCTGCAGGCGAAGTGGATCGGTCCGACCGGCGTGCGCAGGTCGGCGCCGTAGCGGTGCAGCCCGCCGAGGTCGAAGCTCGCGGCGTACGCGCCCCGCGTCCACTCCTCGCTGCCCCAGTCGCTCTCGTAGTACACGACCGGGTTCTTGGCCTCCGGGCCGTAATAGTGCGAGAGCGACTCGAGGATGCGCTCCTTGCGCTCCTCGGCCGACAGCTCGAACACGCCGTCGGCGTTGGCGTCGGAGACGAAGCCGACCAGGGTGCCGCGCTCGTCGCCGTGGTTGGTGTTGTCGTACGCCTCGTGCGAGAGCTCGTACGGGCTGAACGCCGTGCCGCTCAGGCCCTGCTCGCGCCAGAACGGCCGGTCGTAGACGGCGTGCACCTTGATGACGAAGCCCATCGACAGGTGCTGGTGCAGCTGGTGCTGGCGACGCGGCAGCGGCGGGACGAAGGAGATGCGGTTGTAGAGGATGGGGGCGTGCGCGAGGATCGCGTACCGTGCGCGGACCGTGAGGTCGTCGGTGGTCGCCACGACCCCGTCATCCGACCACTCCAGGCTGCGGACGGGCTGGTTCAGCAGCACGTCCTCCCCCAGGCGCTCGGCGAGACGCAGCGGCACCTGCTGCAGGCCTCCGACCACGCGCTTGTCGAGGATGAAGTCGGCGTCGACGAGGTTCGAGTAGGAGCCGGCCGAGGCCGCCATGAGCAGCGACTGCAGCAGCGAGAAGGAGTGCGTCGGCTTGGTCAGCATCGCCGAGCCGGTGGCGAAGGCGAGGTTGCGTACGGCCTCGTCGTCGTCGGTCTGCGAGCGCAGCCAGGCGTCCCACGAGATGGAGTCCCACTCCGCCGCGTTCGGGTGCTCCCACGGCTTGTCCGGGTCGATCTCGGCCACGAGGGCGTCGAGGATGCCGGTGATGCGGGCGATCACGGCCTCGGTCTCCGGCGACACCGGGAACATCTCGCCCGTGAAGCGGTGCGCCTGCCCGTCGGGGCCGACGTAGACGCTGTCGCCCTCGCGGTAGCGGCTGTAGGTCTCGAGCCCGAGCTCCTCGATCGCGTCCTTCAGGGCGTCCTGGTCGGGCGACACCCACTGGCCGCCGATCTCGAGCATGGCGCCGTCGATCACGTCGGTCCACAGCCGGCCGCCCACGCGGTCGCGGGCCTCCAGCACGGCGACCGACAGGCCGGCCTTGCGCAGATCGTTGGCGGCCGTGAGCCCTGCGGCTCCGGCGCCGACGATCAGCACGTCGCGAGTGATCTCAGCCATCTGCAACTCCTTCGTCGTCGGGGGATGTGGGGGATGAAGTACCGGCCGCGTCCCGAAATCCCCCGATCCGGGGACGCGGCCGGACAGCGGGGTCAGGCCGAGGCGAGCGCCTGCGCGACGACGTCGAGGCCCTCGTTCAGCAGCTCGTCGCCGATCGACAGCGGCGGCAGGAAGCGGATGACGTTGCCGTAGGTGCCGCACGTGAGCACGATCACGCCCTGCGCGATGCAGGCCTTCGCGACCGCGGCGGTGAGCGCGGCGTCGGGGGCCTTGGTCTCGGGGTCGACGAACTCGGCCGCGACCATCGCGCCGTGTCCGCGCACGTCGCCGATGCGGGCGTCGTCGGACTGCAGCGCGGTGAGGCGGCCGATGAGGATCTCGCCGATCTCGCGGGCGCGCTCGATCACGCCGTCGTTCTCGAACACGTCGATCGCGGCGAGGGCCGCGGCGCACGCGATCGGGTTGCCGCCGTAGGTGCCGCCGAGGCCGCCCGAGTGCGAGGCGTCCATGATCTCGGCGCGACCGGTGACCGCGGCCAGCGGCAGGCCGCCCGCGATGCCCTTGGCCGTGGTGATGAGGTCGGGCTCGATGCCGAAGATCTCACTCGCGAACATGTGCCCCGTGCGGGCGAAGCCGGTCTGCACCTCGTCGGCGATGAACACCACGCCGTTCGCGCGGCACCACTCGACGATCGCGGGGAGGAAGCCCTCGGCGGGGACGATGAAGCCGCCCTCGCCCTGGATCGGCTCGATGATGACGGCGGCGAGGTTGTCCGCGCCGATCTGCTTCTCGAGCTGCAGGATCACGCGGGCTGCGGCCTCCGCGCCCTCGAGGCCGTCGCGGAACGGGTACGACATCGGGGCGCGGTACACCTCGGGGGCGAACGGGCCGAAGCCGCTCTTGTACGGCATCGACTTGGCGGTCAGCGCCATCGTGAGGTTGGTGCGGCCGTGGTAACCGTGGTCGAACGCCACGACGGCCTGGCGTCCGGTGTGCTTGCGGGCGATCTTGATCGCGTTCTCGACCGCCTCGGCGCCCGAGTTGAACAGCGCGCTCTTCTTGGCGAAGTCGCCGGGGGTGACCCGGTTCAGCGCCTCGGCGACCCCGACGTACGACTCGTAGGGCGAGATCATGAAGCACGTGTGGGTGAACTGCGCGGCCTGAGCGGCGACGGCCGCGGCGACCTTGGGGTGCGCGTTGCCGACCGTGGTGACGGCGATGCCGGAGCCGAGGTCGATGAGCGAGTTGCCGTCGGCGTCGACGACCACTCCGCCGCCCGCGGCGACGGCGGCGACCGGCACGGTGTGGCCGACACCGGCGGCGACGGCGTCGGCCTTGCGGGCGAGGACCTCGGCCGAGCGCGGGCCCGGGAGTTCCGTGACGAGGCGACGCTCCTGCGGGAGGTCGGGGCCGCCGAGGGGGGTTGCGGGTGCTGCGGTGTCGAGGAGTGCCATGTCGCGAGCGTACGACCGCCGCCGGGAGGGTCGCATTCGCCGGCCTGTACAATCTGAGCAGCGGATTCGCCACCTCGTACAAACCGGAAGCCCATGGCCCCCACCGACGCCCCCACGCTGCGGTCCCTGCTCCAGCGCAGAGACCTCGGCCTGACGCTCGTGTCCGACGAGCACGCCCTGCCCGACGGCGCCCTCGACCGGCCGCTGCGGTGGGTGCACGGCTCCGACCTCGCAGACCCGACGCCCTTCCTGTCCGAGGATCTGGCGCTGCTCACCACGGGCACGCAGTTCGACGGCGCCGCGGACATCCCCTCCTACGTCGGGCGGCTGGCCGACCGCGGCGTGCTCGGGCTCGGCTTCGGCACCGAGGTGCACCGCTCCGGGATCCCGGACGAGCTCATCGCCGCCTGCGCCGCATACGGCATCCCCCTGTTCGAGGTGCCCTACCGCACGCCGTTCATCGCCGTCGCCCGCGCACACTCCGAGGCCATCGCGGCCCAGGCGTACGTCCGCCGTTCCTGGGCGCTGGACACGCAGCGCGCGCTCGCCCTCGCCGCCCTCCGCCCGCGCGGCCTCGACGCGATCGTCGCGGAGCTCGGCCGCCGGCTCGACGTCTGGGCGGGCATGTACGACGCGGCAGGGGCGCTGCTGTTCGCCCATCCGCGTGATGCGGTCGACACCGCCACGCTCGATCTGCTCGCCGACCGCGTGCTGGAGATCCTGGGCCGTGGACTGGAGGCGGGGCAGTCTCTCACGATCGACGCACACACCTTCATGCTCTTCACCGTCGGGCGCGGAGGGCACCTGCGCGGGGTGATCGCGGTCGCCGCCGAGACGCTGGACGCGGAGGCCCGGTCGGTCGTGACCTCGGTGATCGCGATGGCCGGACTGGCGCTGGAGCAGAGCGAGCAGCTCGCCAGGAGCCGTCGCCGCCTGCACACCCAGCTGCTGCAGTCGCTGCTGGCCGACGACCCCGCGCTCGCCCGCCGCGTGCTCGGCGCCCTCCCTCCGGCACCGATCGTGGTGGCGGTCGCCGCCGACGCCCCGGCCGGACCGCTGGTCGACTGGTGGGAGCGGCGCCGGGCGGACCACGGCACGGTGTCGTTCCTGGCGGAGTCGCCCGAGGGCCTGACGATGTGCGTGTCCTCGGGCGACGAGGGGCTGTTGGACGAGGTCGCCGAGCGCTTCGGCATCCGCATCGGAGTCTCCGGCCCCGAGGGCTACGCGGTCTTCTCCCGTGCGCACGCCCAGGCGCTGACGGCCCTGCGGCAACCCGCGTCTGCGGCCGTCGTGCGCTACGCGGACACCGTGGGTGCGAACATCCTCACGGCGCTGGCGACCGACGAGGCGCGGCTGGTGGCGGAGTCGCGCCTGGCGCCGCTGCGCGAGCAGGACGCAGCGGTCGGCACCGGGCTCGAGCACACGCTGCGGGTCTGGCTGGAGCC
>NZ_SSDM01000002.1:0-523 GCF_004794375.1 Microbacterium sp. K35
CTCGTGCGGAACCCGGAGCGCAGGGTGAAGTCCTTCACCAGATTCCGGGCCTCGAGCGTGCCCTCACGCGTGCTGACGCCGGTGCCCGTGCCATTGCCGCTCATCGGATGCCCTCCTGGCTCATACCCGTGCGGACGAAATCGCCGCGCTCCCCGGTCAACGACGGGAAACTCGACAGCAGCCGTTTCGTGTACTCGTGCTGCGGGGTCCGGTAGATCTCCTCCGCCGTGCCCTGCTCCACGATCCGCCCCTGCAGCATCACCGCGATCCGGTCGCTGATCTCGATCAGCATCGGCAGGTCATGCGTGATGAAGATCACCGCGAACCCCAACCTCTCCCGCAACCGCATGATCTCCCGGATGATGCCCCGCTGCACCACCACATCCAACGCCGTCGTGGGCTCATCCATGATCATCACCTGCGGATCGAGCGCCAACGCCATCGCGATCATCATCCGCTGCCGCATCCCGCCGGACAGCTCGTGCGGGAAACTCGTCAGGCGGTTCGGATCCACCCCCACCAG
>NZ_SSDM01000026.1:0-6863 GCF_004794375.1 Microbacterium sp. K35
CCCCGGCACCCTCGGCACCCTCGCATCGAGCATGGGGCAGGCCGGGGCCGGGGCGACCCAGCTCGCGGACGGCCTGACCCAGCTCGCCAGCGAGGGCATCGGCCCCTCGGCGGCCGGGGCACGGGCTCTGGCGACCGGCGCGACCCAGCTCACGGACGGCGCGAACCAGCTCGCGGAGGGTTCCACCGAGCTCGTCGCCGGCCTCGACACGCTCGCCACGGGCACAGGCGATCTCGCGGGCGGCCTGCGCACCGCGGCCGACTCGCTCCCCTCGTTCAGCGACGACGAGTCCACCTCGCTCGCGTCGGTGATCGCCGACCCGGTCGCGGCGGACGCCCCAGAGAACGCGATCTTCGGCCCGACCGCGATCCCGCTGCTCACCGCGGTCGTGCTGTGGTTCGGCGGCCTGGCGTCGTTCCTGGTGCTGCGCGCCCACACCGCCCGCACCCTCACCTCCCGCCGCTCCTCCGCGGCCCTGGCCCTGCGCGGGTTCTGGCCCGCCGCGGCCATCGGCGCCGCGCAGGGCCTGCTGGTGTCGCTCATCGTGCAGACCGTGGCGAGCTACGACGCCGCCCAGTGGTGGGCCTTCGCCGGCACGGCCGTGCTCGCCGGGGTCGCGTTCGCCGCCGTGAACCAGGCGCTCGTGGCCGTGTTCGGCGGGATCGGGCGCTGGATCGCCGCGCTCGTGGGCGTGCTCGCGGTCGCGACCGGCCTCATCTCGACCGTGCCCGACTGGCTCGCCGCGATCGGTGCCGCCCTGCCGACGGCTCCCGCGTTCACGGGCCTGATCTCCGCGAGCGGCCCGGCGGTGGCCGCGCTCATCGTGTGGGGCGTGCTGTCGCTCGTCGCCACGACCGTGGTGGTCGCGGTCCGCCGCACCACCACGGCGACCGCGGTCCTCGCCCCCGCCTGACTCCCCTAGGCTCCTGCCATGCGTCGACCGTTCATGGACACCCCCGAACAGCTCGCCGGCCTGGAAGGGCAGCAGTACGTCGTGCTGCGCCCCACCGCCGCGGTCGCCGAGACCTATCGGAACGTCCAGGACGCGTCACTCGCTCGCCTCGGCGCCCCGATCCGGCGCCCGCACACCGGTCACGTCACTCTGCGTGGATTCGCCGAGCCCGATCGGCGCGACGAGCTCGCCGCGCTGATCCGCACCTGGGCCGCGCAGCAGACCCCGATCGAGGTCAGAGCCGAGGCCACGGACGAGTTCTCCGCACCATGGCAGATCCTGATCGTGCGTCTCGCCCGCACCGCGTCACTCGTCTCGGCGTACTCGACCCTGACGACCGCGCTGGACGAGACGGACTTCCGCCGGCTGGGCGAGCTGCCGCTGGAGGACTGGACCTTCCACCTTTCGGTGATCTACGGCAAGACTCTCGACCCGGCCGAGTGGAGACGATTCGCCGAGGCCGAGTCCCGCGTCTTCGAGCCCGCTGTCACCGAGACCATCACCGAGGCCGAACTGGTCTGGTACGAGCACGGCACCGAGCACGCCGAGGTCCTGCCGCTCGGCGGCTGAGACCTGGCGTTGCCCGGGGGCAGCGGATCAGCTCAGGCCGGAGTAGGCGTGCAGGCCCTTGAAGAACACGTTGACGATCGTGAAGTTGAAGATCACCGCGGTGAAGCCGACGATCGACAGCCACGCCGAGGGGTTGCCGCGCCACCCGCGCGTCGCCCGCGCGTGGATGTAGCCCGCGTAGAGCACCCAGATCACGAACGTCCAGGTCTCCTTCACGTCGAAGCCCCAGAAGCGGCTCCACGCGTAGTACGCCCAGATCGACCCGGCGATGAGGGTGAACGTCCACAGGATGAAGCCGATGATCGAGAACATGTACGCCAGGCTCTCCAGGCGCTCCGCGGTCGGGAACGTGCGCAGGAAGCCCGGTCCCGTCTTGGCGGCGCCCTCGCCGAGCAGACGCTCGCGGCGGGACTGCATCAGCTGGATCACCGACAGCGCGAACGCCAGCGCGAAGAACGCGGTCGCCAGCGACGCCACGAACACGTGGATGATGAGCCACACGCTCTTGAGCGGGTCCATCAGCGGCGAGACCTCGACGTAGAAGTTCGTCGCCCCCAGCCCGAGGAGCACCACCACGAGCCCCGTGATGAACGTGCCGAGGAAGCGCAGATCGAGGCGCGTGAGCACCACGAGATACACCGCGATGATGAGCAGCGTGCCGACCATCGCGAACTCGTACAGGTTGGCCCACGGCACCCGGCCGGCGGCGATGCTGCGGGTCACGGTGGCCGCGAGGTGGAACACGAACCCGAGCACCGTGAGCGACGTGCCGATGCGCGCCATCACGAAGCGCTGCGGGGCAGCGGTCGCGGCCGGGGCCCCGGTCGCGGGGGATGCCGCGCCACGGACGCCGCCCGCCGCCACCAGTTCGCCCTCCCGCACGGAGACGGCGTCGGCGGAGGCCTGGGAGCGGCGCGCGAGATCGAAGGCGTACGCCACGAAGGCGGCCGCATAGATCGCGATCGCGGTCCACAGCAGGACAGGCGAGATCACGGTGAGCTCGAGCATGGTGTCAGTCTACTTTCGTGGTATCGGCGGCCGGGGGTGCGGTTTCCGCGGACGCGGTCTCGGCCTCCGCGTCGTCGGGGGTGCGGGCGACGGTGCCGCCCGCGGCGTCGAGCAGTCGGGCGTGACCGTCGCGGATGTCGTCCACGGCCCGCGCGAGCGTCGGGTCCTCGCCGCGGGCGAGCGCCGCGTACTCCAGCTCCACCGCGCCGTCGGCCGCCGTGGCCTTGACCCACACGCGCCGTCGCGGCACGAACAGCGCGAGCATGAGCCCGGCCAGCGCGAGGATGGCGAAGCCCAGCACGAACACGCCGGATTCGTCGCGGTGGATCTGCAGGGAGGCGAAGCGCTTCACCGACTGGGAGGCATCGGTCGCGCCCTCCGGGGACTCGTCCTCGAAGGTGACCGAGCCGAGCCCGTTCGGCAGCTCCGCGGTCTCGCCCGGCGCGAGCTCGATCGACTCGACGTCGGTCGAGCGCCCCGTGAGCTTGGTCATGTCGGACGTGTCGAGCACGTACACCGAGCGGGGCACCCCGTCGTTGATGCCGAGGTCGCCCGTGTACACGTCGAGCGTGAGGGTGGGGTTGGTCAGGTCGGGGTAGCCGGAGAAGAACGCACCGGAGTCGAGCACACCCGTCGTCGGGTAGAAGAAGCCGACGAGGCCCACCTGCTCGGCGAGGCCGTCCGGCACCTTGAGCACCCCGAGCGAGGTCATGTTCGTGTCCTGCGGCAGGAACGGGGTGCTGCCCGTGAACACGACCGTGCCCTCGGGGTCGCGCACGGTGACGGTCGGCGCATAGCCGTTGCCGAGCAGGAACACGTCGTCGTCGGCGACGCCCAGCGGCTCGTTCACCTTGACGGAGCCCTCGCGCTCCTCGCCGTTCTCGAGGATGGTCATGTTGGCCGAGAAGTTCCCCGCCTGACCCGAGCCGGGCTCGCCGAACGGCTGGTACGTCACGTCGAACGAGTCGAGGCGCATCGAGTAGGGCGCGAACGCGTCGTCGGTCACGAAGCGGCCGCGGTTCATGGAGTCGTAGTCGAGCAGGGTGTTCGCGAACGTCTCCCCCTCCACCAGCACCCGCTGCCCGGTGTACGCGAAACCGCCGCCGACGCCGATCGTCACGAGCACGCCGACCAGAGCCAGGTGGAACAGCAGGTTCCCGGTCTCGCGCCAGTACCCGCGCTCGGCCGACACCGAGAACGTGCGGCCGCGGTCGTAGCGCTCCACGCGGTAGCCGAGCGCCTTGAGCTGCGTCGTCGCGACATCGATCGCGGCGGCCGCCTCCGCCTCCGCGTCACCGGTGCCCGTGCCGGAGCCGGCGACCGGGTCGCGCGTGACCGACCGGTGGTCCTCCAGGCGCTGGAGCCGGGCGGGAGTCCGCGGCGGACGCGCACGCAGCGCCTTCGCGTGGTGCTTGATGCGCGGGATCACGCAGCCCACGAGCGACGTGAACAGCAGCAGGTAGATGGCGGAGAACCACGGCGACAGGTAGACGTCGAACAGCTTCAGGCCGTCGAGGATCGGGAACAGGTCGGGGTTGTCGCGTTCCCACTGCGTGACGCCGTTCGGGTCGGCCATGCGCTGGGGGAAGATCGAGCCGGGGATGGCGGCGATCGCGAGCACGAGCAGCAGGATCAGCGCGGTGCGCATCGACGTCAGCTGACGCCAGCCCCACCGCAGCCAGCCGACGACCCCGAGCCGCGGCTGGGTGATCGAGTCGTCGCCGTCGACGTGGTCGGACGGACGGAGCGGATCGCTGGAGTCGCTGTTCACGGCACCCTTGTTCTTTGTGGTGGTGTGCTCTGCGCGGTCAGAGCGGGAGGATGACACTGCCGATCACCGCCGTCAGCCGGGACATGATGTCGGTCCACAGCCCGGTGACCATCAGCACACCGAGCAGGATGAGCATGACGCCGCCCACGATGTTCACGATGCGCACGTGGCGGCGCAGGAAGCCGATCGCCCTGGTCGCCCAGCCGAAGCCGAGGGCGACCAGCAGGAACGGGATGCCGAGGCCGAGGGAGTACGCCAGGCCGAGGAAGCCGGCGCGCACCGGGTCGCCGGCGTTGAACGACAGCGCCAGGATCGCGGCGAGCGTCGGCCCCATGCACGGCGCCCAGCCGATGCCGAGCGCGACACCCAGCAGCGGGGCGCCGATGATCCCGGCCTTGGAGTCGACGTGGAAGCGGAACTCGCGCTGCGCGAAGCCGAACAGGCCGAGGAACACCAGCCCCATCGCGATGATCACGACGCCGAGGATGCGCGTGATGAGGTCGCCCCAGCGCAGCAGGAACGCGCCCGCCGTGCCGCCGAGCACCGTGAAGAGGATGAACACGACCGTGAAGCCGAGGATGAACAGCAGCACGCCCAGCACGAGGCGACTGCGGGTCGCGGTCTGCGTCGTGCCGTCGGCCGAGCCTCGCGGGGCGACCGCTCCGCCCAGGAATCCGAGGTAGCCGGGGACGAGCGGGAGCACGCACGGCGACACGAACGACACGAGCCCGGCGAGCATCGCCACGGGCAGCGCGAGCCAGAGGGCGCCGGAGCCGATGATGACGTCGGGGTTCACGGCGCCTCCGCGCGGGTCACGAGTCCTCCGCGAGGGCGTCCTTGACGAGCGTGGAGAGCACGGAGGTCCCGTCGATCGGCCCGATGATCTTCGCGGCCACGCGGCCCTGCTTGTCGAGCACGAGGGTGGTCGGGGTGGCCGAGATCGGCACGGCCTCCGCGAACGCGAGCTTGGCCTCCGCGGTGTCGACGTCGATCAGGCTCGGGTACGTGACGCCGTACTCCTCCGCGAACGCGGTGGCCGTGTCGGCCTGGTCGCGCGTGTTGACGCCGATGAAGGACACGCCCTGGTCCTCGTACTCCTTCCAGACGCTCTCCAGATCGGCCGCTTCGAGGCGGCACGGGGCACACCCGGCGTACCAGAAGTTGACGACGGTGACGTCGCCGGCGACGTCGGCGCTGTCGAAGTCGTCACCGGTCTCGGTGACCCCGCCGAACTCGACGGGTTCGCCACGTTCGGCGACCGGGATCTCGACGATCGCGCCGTCCGCGGCGACGTAGCCGGTGTTCTCCCCGCTCAGGAAGGATTCGCTGACGGCGTCGGGGGCGCACGCGGTCAGGCCGACGGCGAGCACCGCGGCGAACGCGGCTCCGACCGCTCGGCGGGCATGCCGGGGGTGGGAGGTGCGGCCGCGGCGAATCGGAGGGATTCTGGGGGCGAGGGGCACGGCTCCGAGTTTACGCAGAGCATCCTATGCATCGGCCGGGTACCCCCCGGGGGGAATCAGAGGCGCGCGAGCACGTCGGCGACGCTCGCGCGGAAGCGCGGGCACGTCGCGATGTCGTGCGCACGGCAGCCCATCGCGTGCTCGGTCATCTCCCGCGAGCGCCGCATCTCCTCCATGCGCCGGTCGAGGTCGTCGAGGTGCTGCTGCAGCACCTGGTGCCGGCCCGCGCTGCCGTCGTCGAGCAGCACGGCGATCTGCTCGAGGCTCATGCCGGCCGCCTTGCTGCGCTGGATCACGGCGATCCGCACGACCTCGTCCTCGCCGTAGCGTCGCCGACCTGCCGCATCACGCGGCGGGCGGAGCAACCCGACCGACTCCCAGTGCCGCAGCACGTGGGTGGGCAGGTCGAAGCGGGCGGCGACCTCGCCGACGGACCAGGGGTGGCTGTCGCTTGACTTCATGTTGACATGAAGTCACACACTGGCGAGGAAGGCAAGAAGAGAGGACGACACCATGCACGACGCGATCGTGATCGGGGCGGGACCGGCCGGGCTCCAGGCGGCCCTGACCCTCGGACGCATGCACCGCTCGGCGCTGCAGCTCGATTCGGGCGAGTACCGCAACGGGACGGTGCAGCACATGCACAACATGATCGGCGAGGACGGCACACCCCCGGCGGAGCTGCGCGCCCGCGCCCGGCGGGAGCTCACCGCCTACGACACGGTGACCGTGCGCGACACCGCGGCGCAGCGCATCGAGGGTTCCGCCACGGAGGGCTTCCGCGTGACGCTCGCCGACGGTTCGGTCGAACGCGGACGACGCGTGGTGCTCGCGACCGGCGTGGCCGACGACCTCCCCGCGGTGCCGGGACTCGCGCCGCTGTGGGGGCTGAAGGCGTTCACCTGCCCGTTCTGCGACGGCCACGAGCACGCCGGTCGTCCGATCGCGATCCTCGGCCCCGCCCCGCGCGCGGAGCACCTGATCGGACTGCTCGGGCCCGTCGTCGGCGACATCACCGTGGTGCCGGTGGACGGGCCGCTCGGCGACGACGACCGCGCTCGGCTCGAGGGCCTCGGGGTGCGAGATCGGAAGAGCGTCG
>NZ_SSDM01000265.1:0-3020 GCF_004794375.1 Microbacterium sp. K35
GACGCTCTTCCGATCTCCTGCTCGCTCGCCGGCGGCGCGACCTGCGTGGAGCCGCCCTCCGGAGCCGGGGCCGGAGCCGGAGCCGGGGCGGGCGCGGGAGCCACGGCCTGACCCGACGGGGTGTCTTCCCGCACGAGGTGTGCGTCGAAGCTCACATTGGGGGTCGCGTGGTAGTTGGCCAGCACCTGCACCGCGATGGTGTTCTCGCCCTCGTGGAGAAGGTTCACCGGGATCGAGAACGACACCGGGTTCGAGCGGGCGGAGGTGGTCGACGGCGCGGCGGTGGCGTAGCTCTTCGCCGTGATGTCGCCCTTCGGCGCGTTCTTGCGCCCGACCTCGGTGCCGTTGATCCACACCACGATGCCGTCGTCGGCCCAGGTGTTGAGCCACGACCACTCGGGGAGGTCCGAGGTGAGCGTGAAGCTCTTGGTGAAGAAGGTCGACAGCGGGCGGTCGGTCGACGACGGGATCTTCGTCGCGACGCGTCCGACCCGCGAACCGGCGCCGAACGGAGCCTTCGCGGTGTCCCACGACGACGAGCCGGTCTGCCAGTCGGACGAGGGCGCCGTGGTCGACCGGTAGTACGACCACTCCGACCCCCTCTCGATCACGGAGGCGATGGCGTTCGACGCCGTGTCTGCGGCGGAGGCCGAGGAGGGTGCCGCGATGGCACCGGAGCCGATCACCGCGACGGCGGCGAGAGAGGCGAGCAGGGTAGAGCGGACAGGGTGAATCGAATTACGTAGTGATCTCATCATTTCGAAGGGTCAGGAAGACCGCCCGGATCTCTCGGGATGTCACCGGGTTCCTCTGGTTCGGATGCGGGCCGAGCTTTCCCCCTCGATGCATCCTGCGAACAGATAGCGGTGTCCACCCTATGCGACAGAATGTAACGCGTTACCCATATTCCAGAGCGATACGGTCCCGACGGCCGCGGGAGAGCCGACGAACGGCCCTCCCGCGGCGCACCCTCACACCAGCAGATTCGCGGTGTCGACCACGCGGTCGCCCGCGTCGGGGAAGGCCGTGCGAGTCACCCCGGCCTCGACGTTCCCGGTGTGCAGCAGCGTCGACTCGGCACCGAACGCGTCGGCCCCCAGCTCGAGCCTGCCGCCCTCGAACCGGTTCCCGACCGCGCGGTAGTGCGTCGCGCCCGAGGTGAGAGAGACGTGGGTCGTGCCGCCGTCGCCGCGGAAGGTGCTGTCGCTCAGGGTCACGTGCAGCTCGCCCGCGCCCGTCCGCCCGATCCCCGTGCCGCCCTTCGCCGCGACGTCCGCACCCGCGAACTCCAGCGTCTGCCGCTCGCCCCTGGCCGCCGCGATCCGCACGTTGCGCAGGGTCGCGCCCTCGAACCTCAGCCGCTCGGACGACGACGCGAGGGGCGCGGAGTCCTCCGCGGCGGTGAGGGTCGAGCCGCGGAACGTCACGGCGCCCGCCCCGCCGATCTTCACGCCGCCGACGTTCGTGAGCACGGTGTCGACGAAGGTGACCGGGGTCGTGACCGTCGCGTTGGTGAGGTCGCCCGGAGCGACGAACGTGATGTGCGAGTCGGCGACCACGGTCGGGCGGGCGGAGTTGTCCGACGCCTGCGTGATGATCAGGGTGTCCGACGCCGTGCACCCGCGCAGCTGCGCGCCGTCGGCGTTGATCCACAGCATGCCGGAGCCCGACAGCGACGGCTTGCCGATCACCTGCACGTCCTCCAGCGTGAGGTCGGTGATGCGCACGCGCGCCACGAACCACGAGCACACGTGCTTGCGCACCGTGATGCGCTTGGCGGCCGAGCCCCACGCGGCACCAGAGTTCGCGAACGTCATCAGGCCCGAGTTGCCCGTGTAGGTCAGGTCGTGCTCGTACTGCCCGTGCGTCACGAACGGGCCCTGGTCGTCGCCGTCGCCGTGGCAGTTCTCCACCAGGCAGTAGGCGCTCGCCGTGAAGTCGTTGAGGTGCCGCGCGTTCGCGGTGTGGCAGTTGGCGACGTACCCGTACAGGCAGTAGATCTGCTGCGTCAGGTAGCCCGCGCCACCCCACGTGACGGAGGTCGGGTTCTTCAGCGTGCAGCTCTCGGTGCTGAAGTACGTGTTCCAGCGACGCTGGATGAGCGGCCAGAACGTGGCGGTGCCGTCGATGTGGTCGACGTCGCAGCGCACCGCGTACTCGAACGCCAGCGGGTGCGAGCCGGTGTACTCGTCGGTCCCTCCGCCCAGGAACTTCAGGTTCGACACCGTGATGTCCTGCACGGGCTTCACGTGCCGCCACGTCATGGTGCGGTCCTTGCCGAGCGGCCAGCCGTTCTTGTAGTTCACGCGGATGTGCGTGCCGTCCACGATCTGCGTCACCTGCACGAGCCGCTGCAGTTCGCGCTCCCAGCGGCCCGAGAGCGCGTTCACCTCGGCCGCGTACCACTCGCCGACCGCGAAGAACGAGGAGTCGGCGACCGGGAAGACGTCGGCGAGGTCGGGCACGTTCTCGCCGAGCCGCGCCTCCTGCACCGCCTCGGTCACCTCGCCGCGGAAGAACATGACCGCGGCGAACGGGTCGTCCTTGCCGGCGTTCTCGATGCCCTGCGTGGTCATGAGGTGGTGGTGGAAGTCGAACGCCAGGTGGGAACGGGTGAACCGGTGCCGGCGCACGAAGTTGAGGTCGGAGTACGCCTCGATGCGGCGGACGCTCGCGTCGCCCACCAGCGCGTCCAGCGCGTCGTCGGCCGGGACGGAGGCGTCCATGATCCCGAACACCCGGAAGTCCACCGTGCCCTGGTGCACCAGCACCCAGACGCCGCCCTTCGGCCCCGCGAGCACCGTGCCGCCGTTGGCCGCAGGGCCGTCCTTCTTCACGAAGCGGTACAGGCCGGCGCCGCCGTCGCCCGGAGCCGCATAGCCGCTCGTGCGCACCAGGTCGCCGTCCTTGCCCTTGCGAGCCGCGAGCGCCGCAGCCGTGCCGGCGTTCGCCACGGTCTTCGAGCCCGACGAATCCTGCGGCGCCACGGGGCCGGCGGCCTGCGCGGATGAGGTGCTTCA
>NZ_SSDM01000266.1:0-3923 GCF_004794375.1 Microbacterium sp. K35
ACCGAGGCCGCGTGGCGGGCGACCTCGGCGTCGTCGAGGCGCTCGGTGAACGGCGCGTGCGCGAGGCGGGCGGCTCCGAGGCGTACGGCCCGCTGCGCCTCGCCGGGGCCCTCGGCGTGCACGACCACCGGCAGGCCGTGCGCGTCCGCGCGCTCGACGATCGCGTGGACGAGCGCGTCGGCGAACACCGGACCGGCCGTGCTGTTGCCGGCGACCTTGAGGAGGGCGACCCCGGCGGCCGCGAGATCATCGACCGCGGCGACGGCGGCAGCCTCGTCCGCGACCTCCCGCACCGATCCCGCGGGTGCCCAGTCGCGGTAGGACGGGTAGCCGCCGGGCGGGGTGAGGAACGCTCCGGCGTACCGGACCTCGACGGCGTGATCGGGGGTGGCCGAGGTGTGCACCGCGAGCTCACGCAGCACCGCGGTGTTCCCGCCCAGGTCGTCGACCCGGGCGAGGCGCGAGGTGCGCAGCAGGGCGTGGTCGACGAGCTGCAGGTGCACGTGGTGGTCGGTGAAGCCGCCGACGACCCCGCCGGGGACGCGGGGGAGGCCGGGGGCCGGAGTCTCGGCGCGGAGCCGCACGTGTTCCGCGGTCGCCTCGACGACGCCGTCGCGCCACCGGGTGCCGTCGAAGTACGTCGCGGCGTGCATCTCAGCCGCCGATCTCCGTGCGGACGGTGTAGAGCTCGGGGAAGAACGTGAGGTCGAGGGCGCGCTGCAGGAATCCGACGCCGCTGGAGCCGCCCGTGCCGACCTTCATGCCGATCGTGCGCGACACGGTCTTGAGGTGCCGGAATCGCCAGAACTGGAAGTTGTCCTCGAGGTCGACCAGGTCTTCGCACGCCTCGTACAGGTCCCAGTGCGTGCCGGGGTCCTGGTAGATGGCGCGGATCGCGGGGACCAGCGCCGGGGTCTCGCGGTAGGGCTCGCGCACGTCGCGGTCGAGGATCTCGGCCGGAACGGGCAGTCCGCGGCGGGAGGCGTAGCGCAGGAACTCGTCGTACAGCGTGGGCTTCTCCCACTCGGCGGTGAGCAGCGCCAGGTTCGCGGGATGGTCGCGGAAGACGCCGAGCATCTTCTCGTTCTTGTTGCCCAGCGCGAACTCCACGGCGCGGTACTGCACCGACTGGAAGCCGGACGAGGTGCCGAGCGAGCCGCGGAACTGCGCGTATTCGGTCGGGGTCAGGGTGGCGAGCACGGACCACTGCTGCGTCATCACGTCTTGGATCTTCTTGACCCTGGCGATGCGCTTGAGGGCTTCACGCAGGTCGTCGGCGGCCAGCAGCGTGCGCGCGGAGGACAGCTCGTGCAGCACCTGCTTGAGCCACAGCTCGGTGGTCTGGTGCTGGATGATGAACAGCATCTCGTCGTGGTGCTCCGGCTGGCTCACGGGGTGCTGTGCGGTGAGCAGCTGATCCAGGGCGAGGTACGAGCCGTAGGTCATCCGTCCGGTGAGGTCGGTGACGATGCCGTCTTCCAGGGCGCGCTGGTTCTCCGGGTGCATGCGGAAAACATATCACTTCTGTGGCGACCGTCACAGGAGTGAAATGTTCTCAGCGGGTGGTGTGCTTCCCCAGGAACGCGATCGTCTCGTCCAGAGCGGTCCGGGCATCCGGCAGGTCGAGGTGGAACTGGTACTCGTGCGGCAGGGCGGGCTCGTGATCCATCGGCCAGAACAGCGTCGTGACCTCCACACCCAGGGACTCGAGGCGCTTCGCCATCGGGATCGACTGGAGCCAGGTGAGACCGTCGCCGTTGCCGCCGGAGATGTAGGTGGCGGGGAAGTCCGCGGTGACCCAGTCGAGCGTCGACATCGTCGACCCGGTGGAGTCCTCCGCCCAGGTCTTGGTGCCCGAGTACGCCCACATCGCGGTCTTGAGGCCCCAGCCGGCGATGCCGTCGAGCTCGGCCAGGGCTGCGAGGTCGTACACGCCGCAGTTGAGGATCGTGGCGGCGAGCTGGTCGGCCTTCAGCGACGGGTCGATGCCGACGATCTCGGCGTAGTCGGGGTTGGTGATGAGCGTGGCCATCTGGCTGGCGAGCTGGCTGCCGGCGGAATCGCCCGCGAGCACGATCTGGTCGGGGTCGATGCCGAGTTCTGCGGCGTGCTCGTCGATGTAGGCGAGGGCCTGATCGAGCTGCCGCACGGCGAGCGGGTACACGCCCTCGGGTCCGATCGTGTAGTTCACCCCGACGGTCGTGTAGCCCTCGGCCGCGAGGATCCGGAGGTACGGGTCGACGTTCTCCTTCTCGCCCGAGATCCAGGCGCCCCCGTGGATCCACACCACGGTCGGCAGTGGACCGTCGGCGTCGGCCGGGCGGAACACGTCCATCGTCGTGTCGGTGCCCGCGTCGCCGTACGCGATCCCCTGCTGCACGTCGAGCGCGGTGTCGGGCACGTGCTTGTCCATCTCGGCGGCGGTCTCGTCGCCGCCCTTCGTGAACACCGCGCGGATGACCATGGCGGACGGCCAGGGGGTGAGGCTGCTGATGAGGGCGACCACGGCGGCGACGACCACCACGATCACCACGATCACCTTCGTGCGGTGCCAGGGCTTCCGGGCCTTCGTGGGGTGGACGGACTCTCCGGTGTGCGCATCGGTGCTCATGGACCCTCCCGGCAACAGTGTGCCAGTATTCCGGCCTGTCGAATCGCCGGTGCGGGCGGGTGTGTCCTGGCGCCCCGTGCGATCGCGGCCGTCCCTGCGGGCCCGGGCCCGGGGAGGGGCTCAGCGGGAGAGGCCGCCGATGAGCTGCCGCAGGCCGTAGGCGTAGGCGCGGTCGACGTCGCCGCCCAGGCGGAAGGCGCCCGCGAGCTCCATCTGCAGGAACCCGGTCGCCCAGGCGGTGAAGAGCCGGGCGGCGTCGAGGGCGTCGTCGTCGCCGACCGTGGCCGCGCACGCCCGGATGACCGGTGCCGCCGAGCGCTCGAGGGCTTCCTGCGGCACGGGTGCGGCGAACATCAGCCGGAAGCCCTCGGGGTGCGCGTGCGCGAAGGCGCGGTAGGCGGTGGCGAGCTCGGCGAGGTCGTCGCCAACCCTCTCGAGGCGCTCGCCCAGCGCGTCGACCGTGGCGGTCGCCACCGCGGCGAGCAGTGCCTCGCGATCCTTCACGCGCTTGTAGAGCGAGGGGGCGCGCACGCCGACGCGCGTCGCCACGGCCTGCATCGTGAGGCCCGAGGGGCCGGACGCCTCGAGGATCTCTCGTCCGGCGGTCACGATCGCGTCGGTCGTGGTGCGTTCGGGGGTCGGCATGCATCCTCCAGTGATGGCTATTGACAGTAGCCATCATAGCTACGTATCGTAGCTATCGCAATCATCCGAGAGGACCCGCCATGCAGCTCGCCCCGCACCTCCACCGCCTCGGCAACGACATCGTCGCCTCGTACCTGATCGACCTGCCCGAGGGCATCACGCTCATCGACGCCGGTCTGCCCGGACACTGGAAAGACCTGCAGCACGAGCTGTCCGCCATCGGTCGTCCGCTGTCCGACGTCCGCGGTCTCGTGCTCACCCACGGCGACAGCGACCACATCGGGTTCGCCGAACGCCTGCGCCGCGAGACCGGCGTGCCCGTGATCATCCACGCCGCCGACGCCCACCGCGTGCGCACGGGCGAGAAGCCACGGACGCCGATGGGGCCCGCGCGCCCGCTCCCGATGCTGGGCTTCCTCGCCTACGGCCTGCGCAAGAACGCGCTGCGCACGCCGCACGTCGCCTCGGTCGTCGAGGTGGAGGACGGTGCGGTGCTCGACCTGCCCGGTGCCCCGGTGGTCGTCGGACTGCCCGGCCACTCGCCCGGCAGCATCGCGGTGCACGTGCCGGCGGTCGACGCGGTGTTCGTGGGCGACGCGCTCACGACGCGGCATGTGCTCACCGGGCGCGAGGGTGCCCAGCCGGCTCCCTTCACGGATGCACCCGC
>NZ_SSDM01000267.1:0-12353 GCF_004794375.1 Microbacterium sp. K35
GACGCTCTTCCGATCTCGGCTGCGCCGCCGCAGCCGCGGCCCCGCAGCCGGAACGTGAGCCGCAGGTGGTCGAGCCGCCCGAGCCGCCGCGTCGCGGAGTGGTGGAACCGCCGGATGAGGCGGAGCGTACCCCGGCCGCGGAGAAGGCTCCGGTCGAGCGTCCGGCCACCCCTCGCACACACCCGATCGTGCTGCCGGAGGTCGACGTCGCCGAGCTCGGCGTGGCCGACCGTCTCGGCCTCTCCGACCAGGACGACGAGGAAGTGGGCCCGACCTCATGAGAATCGGCCTGATCCTGACCGAGGCCCTCGTGGGTCTCCGTCGCAACATCTCGATGGTCATCTCCGTCGTGCTGGTGACGTTCGTGTCGCTGACCTTCGTGGGCGCGGCGATCCTCATGCAGTCCCAGATCGGCGTGATGCGGGGCTATTGGGCCGAGCGTGCCCAGGTGGCGGTGTACATGTGCTCGGCGGTGTCGGAGTCGGACACCTGCGTCGACGGCGCCGCCAGCGAGGAGCAGGTCGCCGCGGTGCGCGCCCAGCTCGAGGGCGACGCGCTGGCGCCGCTGATCAGCTCCATGACGTTCGACACCAAAGAGGAGACGTACGCCAAGCTCGTCGAGCAGGTGGGTGAGGAGCAGGCGAGCGTGCTCACGCCCGACCAGGCGTTCGAGGTGTTCTTCGTGACGATGAAGGATCCGGGGCAGTCGCAGGTGCTCGCCGAGGCGTTCAGCGGACAGGCGGGCGTGGAGCAGGTGCAGGATCAGTTGCAGTACCTCGAGCCGCTGTTCTCCGCGCTCACCGTCGCGACCTACATCGCGGTCGGGATCGCCGTGCTGATGCTGATCGCCGCGACCCTCCTGATCGGGACGACCATCCGGCTATCGGCCTACGCGAGACGCAAGGAGATCGGGATCATGCGCCTGGTGGGCGCGTCCAACCGGTTCATCCAGACGCCGTTCGTGCTGGAGGGCGTCTTCGCGGCCTTCCTCGGCTCGGCGCTCGCGTGCGCGGCCGTCGTCGCCGGGGTGCACTTCGGCGTCAACGGCTACCTGCGCGGGCGGGTCCCGTTCATCACGACCTGGGTCACCATGAACGACGCGTTCCTCGTGGTGCCCGTGCTGGTGGGGATCGGCGTCGTGCTGGCGGCGCTGTCGGCCGGCTTCGCGATCCGTCGCTGGCTGCGCACCTGATACCCTGAAAGGCTGCTCGGCCGGATCCTCGGTCGAGCTCGTCACGGCAACAGGAGAGCATCATGCCCAGGGAACGCGGGGAGAAGGTCGTCGCGACCAATCGTCGCGCGCGTCACGACTACACCATCGAGAAGTCGTACGAGGCGGGAATGGTGCTCACCGGCACCGAGGTCAAGTCACTCCGTCAGGGGCGCGCGAACCTCAGCGACGGATACGCGTTCGTCAAGGGCAACGAGGTGTTCCTCGACGCCGTGCACATCCCGGAGTACTCGCAGGGGCACTGGACCAACCACTCCGCCAAGCGCATCCGCAAGCTGCTGCTGCACCGTGAGGAGATCGCCAAGCTCTCCCACGCGGTCTCGGCCGGCGGCTACACCCTGATCCCGCTGAAGCTCTACTTCTCCGACGGCAGGGCCAAGGTCGAGATCGCCCTCGCCAAGGGCAAGCGCGAGTACGACAAGAGGCAGACGCTGCGCGAGCGGCAGGACACGCGCGAGGCCGAGCGGGCCATGCGCCTGCGCAACCGCGTCGGCGAGTAGCCCGCGCCGTCAGGGCGCCGGGGTGAAGCCGAACACGCGGCCGAGGAACGCGAGCTCGCGCTGCAGCGCGTCCACGATGTTCTCCGCGCTGCGGAAGCCGTGCCCCTCGGCGGGATACAGCGCGTACTCGTGCTCGATGCCGTTCGCGGCGAGGGCGTTGCGGATCGCCTCGGACTGCGACGGCGGCACCACGCGGTCCTCGCCGCCCTGGAGCAGCAGCACGGGCACGTCGATCCGGTCGGCGTGCGTGAGGGGTGAACGCTCGACGTACACGTGCTCGTCCTCCGGCAGCCGCCCGACCAGACCGTCGAGGTACGGCGCCTCGAAGTCGTGCGTCTCGGCGGCCAGCAGGCGCAGGTCCGCCACACCGTAGCGGCTGATGCCCGCCGCGAAGGTCCCGCCCCGCACCAGCGCCGACAGAACGGTCCAGCCGCCGGCCGAACCTCCGCGGATCGCGATGCGCGCGGGGTCGGCGAGCCCCGCATCGGCCAGGCCTCGCGCGGCGGCGACCACGTCGTCCACGTCGACCACACCCCACTGCCCGACGAGGCGGTCGCGGTAGGCGCGGCCGTAGCCGGTGGAGCCGCCGTAGTTCACGTCGAGCACGCCGATGCCGCGGCTCGTGAAGAACGCGACCTCGGACGACGCGGCCCCCGTCACATGCGCGGTCGGTCCTCCGTGGACGAACACGATGTACGGCGGAAGCTCGCCGGGAGCCGCGGTGTGCGCGGGGTTCGCGGGCGGGTAGGCGAACGCGTGCACCGAGCCGTGCGCGCCGTCCACCACGATCGGCTGCGCGCCGGGCATCCACTCCGGATCGGACGGGACCCCGCCCGCCACGGCCTCCACGCGGCCCGAGTCGAGGTCGACGCACCACACCCCGGGCGTGGTGCCCGAGCTGTTGCCGCTGAGCAGCACGCGGGAGCCGGACACGTCGTCCACGCTCACGTGCCCGTCGGCGGGGAGGTCCAGCGCGGTGCTCGTCGTGCCGTCCGCCGGGAGCACGTGCACCTCGTCGCGGCCGTTCGTGCGCGCGGCGATCATGCGTCCGTCCGCCAGCGGCTGGAACCACCGGTTGCCCAGCACCCACAGGCCGTAGCCGGTGTCGGCGTCGGTCCCGGTCAGGGCGACCGGTGCGGCTGCGGGTGTCACGCCGTCGACGTGAAGGCGCTGCACCTGCCAGCGCCCGGACGCGTCGTCGGCGTACACGAGCGCGGCGTCGTCGAGCCACTCCGGCTGCAGGGCGGCGGACGACGCGATGCGCACGACCTCGCCGTCGGCGAGCGACGCGATCGCGAGCTGCGCCTCGTCCCACGGCATCGTCCGCTCGTGCCACTCGACCCAGGCCACCCGCGTGCCGTCGGGCGACAGCGCCGGGTGCGCGAAGAAGCCCGTGCCCTCCGCGATCACCCGGAGCGCGCCGTCGTCCTCGGCCGCGGAGCCGTCCACCGGGATCTCGACGATGCCGCGCCGGTGCGGGTCCGGACGGAGGTCTTCGCGCACGGCCAGCAGTCGTCCGCTCTGCAGTCGGAGTCCGCCGTACGACGCACCGGCGGGCGTGAGCGGCTCGGGCTGGCCCCCGGGGACGAGGCGATGCACGCGCTGATCGGCGCCCGAGACGAAGAACAGCGCACCGTCGCCGGCCGTCCACGCCCCGCCGCCGTACTCGTGCACGCGCGACCGCGCGCTCCACGGAGCCGGCAGGATCTCGGCGCCGGAGGAGCTGCGTACGGTCACGCGTCCGGCTTCGGCCGGCACGGACTCGCCCCACCAGATCTCCGACCCGGCGAACCGGGCGCCGTCGATGCGCGGTGCGGAGGTCGCGACAGACGCGGCGGTGAAGGGGGAGGGCCAGGAACCGAAGGGCAGCGACGACATGCCTCGAGCCTAGGCGGACCGACACACGGCGTCACACACGTGCGGCCCCGCGCGGGGCTGTTCTAGGTTGCTGGAAACGCCCGGTTCGTCCAGGGCGTGGAGCGACAGCCGAGCCCGGCACCCGCCCGCGAACGACACGCCTCCCGTGCCGTCCGCGCGCCCCGGCCCCCTGTCCCCAGGAGTGAAGATGTCCACCGAGATCGACACCACCGGCACCGCCCGCGTGCCGTTCTCCTTCGAGCTCTACCCTCCGCGCAACGCGTCGAGCGAGGAGGCGCTGCACGAGACCGTCGTGCGCCTGGCCGCAGCCGGTCCGGAGTTCCTGTCGGTGACCTACGGTGCCGGCGGCTCCACCGGGGGGCGCTCGCTCGACGTGCTGCGCTTCATCCGCACCCACACCGACGTCGAGCCCCTCGCTCATCTCACGTGCGTCGGCAACACCTACGCCGGGGCGACCGCGCTCATCCGCGAGTTCCTCGACGCGGGGATCCTCAGCTTCCTCGCCCTGCGGGGCGACCCGCCCGCCGGGCAGACCGAGGACTTCCTCGGCGACCTGGAGAGCGCGGCCCAGCTCGTCCAGCTGATCGACCGCGTGCAGGCCGAGCGTGCGCCGTACGAGGAGTCGCCGGTTCCCGGGATCCCCGGTGCCGCCCGGGTCGCGCCGCGGCGGAGGGTGAACATCGCGGTGGCCGCGTTCCCGAAGGGCCACCCGCGGGCGACCCACCGCACGCAGGACGTGGAGGCCCTGCTCGCGAAGCAGGCCGCCGGTGCGACGTTCGCGATCACGCAGCTGTTCTTCCACGCCGACGACTACCTGGCCTTCGTGGAGCGTGCCCGCGCGGCCGGGGTGACCATCCCGATCCTGCCCGGCATCATGCCCATCACCTCGCCCGCCCGGCTCTCCCGCGTGCTGGAGCTCACGGGAGAGGAGCTGCCCGGAGAGCTCTCCATCGCCCTCGACGTGGAGCCGACCGCCGAGGGGCGCCGCGAGATCGGCATCGCCTGGGCCGCGCGCCTGGCCGCGCAGGTCGTGGCCGGCGGCGCCCCCGGCGTGCACCTCTACGCCTTCAACCAGCACGAGACCGTCCTCACCGTCCTCGCCGAAGCCGGCATCCTCCCGGCTCTGCGCCGTTAGACCCCCGCCGAAAGGAAACACCATGACCGCATTCCCCGAGGGAACCATCCTCGGCTACCCCCGCATCGGCCGTCGCCGCGAGCTCAAGAAGGCCGTGGAGGCGTTCTGGGCGGGCCGCATCGACGAGCAGGAGCTGGAGCGCACGGCCGCCGAGCTGCGCGCCGCCACCCGAGAGCGGCTCGCCGCGCTCGGCCTCGGCCGGGACGACTCCGCGATCCCGGAGTCCTTCTCGTTCTATGACCAGGTGCTCGACGCCGCGGTGACCGTGGGCGCGATCCCCTCGCGCTTCGAGCACCTGCGCGCCGCCGACGGCACGGTCGGCCTCCCGGCGTACTTCACGATCGCGCGGGGCGAGGGGGAGCGCGCGCCGCTGGAGATGACGAAGTGGTTCGACTCGAACTACCACTACCTCGTGCCGGAGATCGGTCCGGAGACGGTGTTCTCGCTGTCCAGCGACCGGCTCGTGCGCGAGGTCGCAGAGGCCGCTGCCGCAGGCTTCACCACGCGCCCGGTCGTGGTCGGCCCGGTCACCCTGCTGGCGCTCGCGAAGGCCTCGGACGACGCCCCCGAGGGCTTCGATCCGCTGTCGCGCCTGGACGACGTGCTCCCCGTGTACCGGGAGCTGCTCGCCCGCCTCCGGGCCGCGGGAGCGACCTGGGTGCAGCTCGACGAGCCGGCGCTCGTGAGCGAGTCGCTCCCCGCCGACACCGCCGCCCTGGCGACCGCGGCCGAACGTGCACTCGCCGTGCTCGGGGGAGCGGAGGACCGTCCGTCGATCCTCGTCGCCGCCCCGTACGCGGCGCTCGACGCCGTGTTCCCGGTCCTCGCGGCCGCGCCCGTCGAGGCGATCGCGGTCGACCTGGTCCGTGGCGCTGTGCCGTCCGCGGCGGAGGGTCTCGCGGACAAGACGCTCGTCGGCGGCGTGATCGACGGGCACAACATCTGGCGGGGCGACCTGGCCGCAGCGTTCGCCACGCTCGAGCGTCTGCGCGACCTGGGGGCCGCGGCCGTGTCGGCCTCCACCTCGACCTCGCTGCTGCACGTGCCGCACGACGTCGCCGACGAGACCTCGCTCGACCCCCGCCTGGTGTCGTGGCTGGCGTTCGCCGATCAGAAGGTGCAGCAGGTCGGCGTTCTGGCCCGCGGGCTGTCGCAGGGTCCCGAGGCGATCGCCGCCGAGCTCGACGAGGCCTCGGCGGCCCTGCGCGACCGGCTGGACGCGCCGGGCGTGCGCGACGGCGCGGTGCGCGAGCGGGCGCTCGTCGACGCCGACTTCTCGCGGGTGTCCTATGAGGAGCGGGAGAGTGCGCAGGAGGCCCTCGGCCTCCCGGTCCTGCCCCTGACGACGATCGGGTCGTTCCCGCAGACCGCCGACATCCGTCGCGCACGGGCACGGTTCACGCGCGGTGAGATCCCCCGCGACGACTACGACGACTTCCTGCGCCGGGAGATCGCCGCGGTCGTGTCGCTGCAGGAGGACCTCGGACTCGACGTGCTGGTGCACGGGGAGCCGGAGCGCAACGACATGGTGCAGTACTTCGCCGAGAACCTCGACGGCTTCGCGGTCACGGAGCACGGGTGGGTGCAGTCGTACGGCTCCCGCGCCACACGCCCGTCGATCCTGTGGGGCGACGTCTCCCGGCCGGCACCGATCACGGTCGACTGGTCCGGATACGCGCAGTCGCTCACCGCGAAGCACCTCAAGGGCATGCTCACGGGGCCGGTGACGATCCTCGCGTGGTCGTTCGTGCGCGACGACCAGCCGCTGGGGGAGACCGCGAACCAGGTCGCCCTGGCGCTGCGCGAGGAGATCGCCGACCTCGAGGCGGCGGGCATCGCCGTGATCCAGGTCGACGAGCCGGCCCTGCGCGAGCTGCTGCCGCTGAAGAAGGCCGATCAGCCGTCCTACCTGGACTGGTCGGTGGCGTCGTTCCGTCTGGCGACCGGTGGGGCAGCACCGGGCACGCAGGTGCACACGCACCTCTGCTACTCGGAGTTCGGTGTCGTGATCGACGCGATCCGCGCGCTGGACGCCGACGTCACGTCCATCGAGGCCGCCCGCAGCCGGATGGAGGTCGTCGCGGACATCGCCGAGGCCGGGTTCGACCACGGCATCGGCCCCGGCGTCTACGACATCCACTCCCCGCGGGTTCCCGCGGTGGAGGAGGTGGAGTCCCTGCTGCGTCGCGCCGTGGAGGAGATCCCCACGCGGCAGCTCTGGGTCAACCCGGACTGCGGCCTCAAGACCCGCGGCTACGAGGAGACCACCGCGTCGCTGCGGAACATCGTCGAGGCCACGCGCCGCGTGCGCGCCGAGGTGGGCGCCTCGGTCTGATCATGTGACGAAGGCCCTCTCCGTGCGATCGGGGAGGGCCTTCGTCGTGTCCGGGTCAGACGGCTCGCAGCACCGCGACGACCTTGCCGAGCACCACGGCCTCGTCGCCGAGGATGGGCTCGAAGGCGGTGTTCCGCGGCAGCAGCCACGTGTGTCCATCGCGGCGACGGAGCACCTTGACGGTGGCCTCGCCATCGAGCATCGCCGCGACGATCTCGCCGTTCTCGGCGTCGTGCTGCGAGCGGACGACGACCCAGTCGCCGTCGCAGATGGCGGCGTCGATCATCGACTCGCCGGAGACCTTGAGCATGAACAGGTCGCCCTTGCCGACGAGCTGCCGCGGGAGCGGGAAGATCTCCTCGACCTGCTGGTCCGCGGTGATGGGCACGCCGGCGGCGATGCGGCCGACGAGGGGCACGAGCGCGGCGTCGCCGACGGGAGTCGTGACATCGGCCGGGTTCTCGGCGCCGGAGCCGGTGCCGGGCAGGTCGATCAGCACCTCCATGGCCCGCGTCTTGCCCGGGTCTCGACGCAGGTAGCCGCTCAGCTCCAGCTGGCCGAGCTGGTGCGTGACGCTGGAGAGCGACTTGAGCCCCACGGCGTCGCCGATCTCGCGCATGCTCGGCGGGTAGCCGTTCTGGGCGATGGCGGCCTGGATGACCTCCAGGATCGCCATCTGCTTGGGGCTGAGGCTCTTGCGACGGCGGGTCCGCGGCGCCTCCGACTCCGGGGCTGTGGTCTCGCTCATGATGCTCCTTCAGTGCGTGAGATCCGACGTCGCTCTTCGAATGTCGGTGGCCCGTGGTGGGGTGTCCTTGTCGAAACCGTATCCGAGAATCGCGCCGATCTGGAAGATCTGTTCGAGCGTGTCGGACGATTCGTGGACCGGGTTTCGAAGACAGCTTGACAGATGTTCGAACTCGAAGATATCTTCGGAACGTAGCTTCGCATTCACGGCTCCCGGCCGAGTCGCGGATGCGAACGCTACGCCAACCTCCCCGGGCCCTCGCGGCGCCGGGACAGTGAAGGAGCAGACATGAGCACCATCAGCCTCAGCACCGCGACCGCGATCTCCGCCACGGCCCGTCCGGCCACGCGGCTCCGGCTCACGGCTCGCGGTCGCGGTGTGCTGCTCGCGGTCGCGTCCGTCCCGCTCGCCGTCGGCATCGCCTTCGCGGCGATCAGCGGCGGCAGCGCCATCGCCTCCGGTGCCGACAAGCCCGTGGCCGCCGTCGAGACCATCACGGTCATGCCCGGTGACACCCTCTGGTCGATCGCCGGCTCGATCGCTCCCGAGGCCGACCCGCGCGACGTGATCGGCGACATCAGCCGCATGAACCTGCTCCGCGGCGGAGAGATCCAGATCGGTCAGGAGCTCGCGATCCCGGCGCAGTACGCGGAGTGACGCATGGCCGTCGGTGCCGCCTCGTCCTCTTAACATGGATAGGGTGACCCTCTCCCTCAACGATCTCCCGCTGCGCGACGATCTGCGCGGACTCACTCCGTACGGCGCACCGCAGGCACCGCTCCCGATCGCCCTCAACGTCAACGAGAACACGCATCCCGTTCCTGACGAGGTCGCCAGCGACATCCTCGACGACATCGCCGTGGCGATCCGCGACGTCAACCGCTATCCCGACCGGGAGTTCACCACGCTGCGGGAGGCGTTCGCGGACTACCTCGGTCACGGGCTCACGGCCGAGCAGATCTGGGCGGGCAACGGCTCGAACGAGGTGCTGCAGCACATCCTGCAGGCGTTCGGCGGACCGGGGCGGACGGCGTTCGGCTTCGCTCCGACCTACTCGATGTATCCGCTGATCGCGCAGGGCACGGGTGCGTCATGGGTCGCCGGCACCCGGCACCCCGACTACTCGATCACGCCGGAGGAAGCCGCGGAACAGGTGCGCGCCGCCGACCCCGACGTGGTGATCCTGTGCTCGCCCAACAACCCCACCGGTACGCCGCTCGGGCTCGACGTCGTCGCGGCGGTCTACGAGGCCGCGCGCGGCGTGGTGATCGTCGACGAGGCGTATCAGGAGTTCGCACCGCACGACGCGCCGTCCGCGCTCACGCTCCTCGACGGCCGTCCGCGGCTCGCTGTGTCGCGCACCATGAGCAAGGCCTTCGCGTTCGCCGGAGCGCGAGTCGGCTACCTGGCCGCAGACCCCGCGTTCATCGACGCGCTCCGCCTCGTGCGGCTGCCGTATCACCTGAGCGCGCTCACGCAGGCCGCGGCGGTGGCGGCGCTGCGTAACGCCGACGTGATGCTCGGCATGGTCGAGGAGATCGTCGAGCAGCGCGACCGCATCACAGCGACGCTGGAGGCACTGGGGTACACGCCGCACGAGTCCTGGTCGAACTTCGTGCTGTTCGGTGGCGTGGCCGACCCGCAGGCCACGTGGCGGCAGTTGTACGACCGCGGCGTGCTCGTGCGCGACGTCGGCATCCCCGGCCACCTCCGCGTCAGCGCGGGCACCGAGGCCGAGACGACCGCGTTCCTGGACGCCCTGGCCTCGATAGGATCGGCATCATGACCACCCCCGCGAACCCCGCCCGCACCGCGCGTCGTGTGCGCAGCACGTCGGAGTCGACCGTCGAGCTGGAGTTGAACCTCGACGGGACCGGGGTGAGCCGCATCGACACCTCCGTGCCGTTCTTCGACCACATGCTGACGGCGTTCGCGAAGCACTCGCTGACCGATCTCACCGTCCGCGCCTCCGGTGACACGCACATCGACGCACACCACACGGTGGAAGACGTCTCGATCGTGCTGGGTCAGGCCATCCTGGAGGCGCTGGGCGACAAGGCGGGCATCTCCCGCTACGGCGATGCGCTCGTGCCGCTCGACGAGGCGCTGGCGCAGGCCGTCGTCGACATCTCCGGTCGTCCGTACCTCGTGCACGAGGGCGAGCCCGTCGGTTTCGAGCAGCACCTCATCGGCGGGCACTTCACGGGCTCGCTCGTGCGCCACTCCTTCGAGGCCATCGCGTTCAACGCGGCGCTGACGGTGCACGTGCGCGTGATCGGCGGCCGTGACCCGCACCACATCGCCGAGGCGGAGTACAAGGCCTTCGCGCGCGCGTTCCGTCAGGCGAAGGCGCTCGACCCGCTCGTCGACGGCATCCCGTCCACCAAGGGGGCCCTGTGAGCGCGGCACCCCGCGTCGCGGTCTTCGACTACGAGTCCGGCAACGTGCACTCCGCGGTCAAGGCGCTCGTGGCCGCGGGTGCCGACGCGGTGCTCACGCGCGACCGCAGTGAGGCGCTCGAGGCCGACGGCTTCGTCGTGCCGGGGGTCGGGGCGTTCCAGGCCGTGCGTGATGCGCTGCACGCGCACGGGGGCGACGAGATTATCGGGCGGCGTCTCGCGGGCGGTCGCCCCGTGCTGGGCATCTGCGTCGGCATGCAGGTGCTGTTCGAGCACGGGGTCGAGCGCGGCCACGACACCGCGGGCCTGGGGGAGTGGCCGGGCGCGGTCACCGAGCTCAACGCTCCCGTGCTGCCGCACATGGGCTGGAACACGGTCGACCCCGGCGAGGACACGGTGCTGTTCCGCGGCATCGAGGAGGAGCGGTTCTACTTCGTGCACTCCTACGCGGCGCAGTCGTGGGAGCTCGACGTGATCCCGCCGTTCCCCCAGCCGGTGCTGACCTGGGCCACCTACGGCGATCCCTTCCTGGCGGCCGTGGAGAACGGACCGCTGTCGGCGACGCAGTTCCACCCGGAGAAGTCGGGCGAGGCGGGCATCCAGCTGCTGCGCAACTGGGTCACCAGCCTCTGAGCCCGTGAGCCGGGGGCTGTCGCACGCGGCCGGTCCGGCCGTTCGGCGTCAGAGCCCTCTGGCGACGGCGGCCGCCGCCGACAGCCACGCTCGCTGCGTCCGTCCGGCGAGGGCGGTGTAGCGCAGCGGGCCGTCGACCATCTCCCGATCGAACGGGATCGCATGCACCTCTCGGCAGAGCGAGCGGTACCCGTCGGACACCGCGCCGATCTCGGTCGGTGTCGCGTGGGGATCGGCCTGCGAGACGATCACGACCGCCTGCTCGACGAGGTGAGCCGAGCGCTCGTCGCGTTCGGCGAGGGCTTCGAGCAGGAGGGCCCCGGCCTCGGCGTGGTCTCCGCGGGAGGTGGTCGCGACCACGAGCTGATCCGTGTGGTCGATCATCCGGCGCCACAGCGGGTCGGTCTCATCGTTGCCCGAGTCGACGAAGATGAGTCGGTAGAACCGGGAGGCCACCGTGTGCAGCACGTCGACCTCGGCCGGGCCCAGGCGATCGTCGTGTGCCAGGCGTGGCGGCTGCGAGCGGAGGACGTCGAAACGGTCGCGCGGCTGGTGATGAACGTAGTCCGCCAGGTCAGCGGCTTGGGCGCCCGGGCTGATCAGGCGGCTGCTGTCGGAGAGCATCTCCCGCAGGGTGTTGCGGTGTGATGCCGATTCCGTGCGCCAGCCAAGGGTCCCGCGCGTCTGGTGGTTGTCCCAGGCGAGCACGCCCGCACCCCCGAACCGGGCGAACACCGCGGCGAGAAGCGCTGTGGTGGGTGTCTTCCCCGCGCCGCCCTTGCTGTTCACGATCGCGATCGTGCGCGGCCCGGACCACTGGCGACTCACAGCGGCCTCGTCGCGGCGGAACGCCTCCTCGACGGAGCCGGGACCGAAGTCCATGCCGATGCGGTTGAGGGCGCCGCGGAACCCCATCCGGGCGGGCTCGGCCGGAAGCTCCTCGGTGAGGAAGGACGGGCGGGTCGTGGTCTCGCGCTGCGGCGAGCGACGGCGGCTTCGCCCGGACGATGCGGTGTGCGCAGATGCGTTCTGCGCGGACGCGTCGGCGGATCCGGCGGCGCGGGACTCGGCGGGTTCGGGGGACCGGGCGGATGCGGATGCGGATGCGTGGGCAGGGGACGCGACGGGTTCGGGGGACTGGGCGGATGCGGATGCGGGGGCGGGGGTCATGATCTCTGCCGGAGTGCTGGTGGGGGTGGGCGCCACAGCCGGCATCTGTGCCTGTGTCGGTGTCGGTGCCGGTGTCGGTGTCGGTGTCGGTGCCGGTGTCGGTGTCGGTGTCGGTGTCGGTGCCTGTGCCTGGGCCTGTGTCGGTGCCTGTGTCGGTGTCGGTATCGCGTTCGGTTCCGTTGCCGAGGCCGAGGCCGAGGCCGAGGCCGGTACCGGTGCCGAGGTCGGTGTCGGTGTCGCGGCGCGCGTGGGTGCCGCGATCTGTGCGGGTGCGCGGGTGGGGGTGACCGCGGGGGTCGCGGACTGGGACGCGCGCCCCGAAGC
>NZ_SSDM01000268.1:0-15872 GCF_004794375.1 Microbacterium sp. K35
GGCGCCGCCTCCGCGAACGCCGGCGCCGCCCAGCTGCGCGACGGCCTCGCCACCCTCTCGTCCGGCACCGTCGAACTCCGCGACGGCCTCGCCGACGGGGTGCAGCAGATCCCGGAGTCCACCCCGGAGCTTCGCAGCCAGCAGGCCGACACCATCGCCGACCCCGTGAAGGTGTCGAGCGACAAGGTGGCATCCGCGGAGGATTACGGCGCCGGACTGGCCCCCTTCTTCGCAGCACTGTCGGCCTGGATCGGCATCTACGCGCTGTTCCTCATCGTGAAGCCCATCTCACGCCGCGCCGTCACCGCCCTGCACTCCCCCGTGCGCATCACGCTCGCCGGCTGGCTCACACCCGCCATGCTCGGCGCCGTGCAGATGCTCGGGCTCATGGGCATCCTGGCGCTCACGCTCGGCTTCACGTTCGACCACCCCCTCGGCACGCTCGGGGTGTTGATGTTCGCTTCTGCCACGTTCGCGGCGATCATCCTGGCGCTGAACGTCTGGCTGGGCTCGGTCGGACAGTTCCTCGGCCTCGTGCTCATGGTGCTGCAACTGGTCACCGCGGGCGGCACGTTCCCCTGGCAGACGCTGCCCACCCCGCTCGCCGCACTGCACCACGTGCTGCCGCTCGGCTACGTGGTCGACGCGATGCGGCAGCTGATGTACGGCGGCGACTACGCCCGCGCCGGGTGGGATCTGGCCGTGCTCGCGCTGTGGCTCGTCGGTGCCCTCGTGCTCGCGGCGATCGGGGTGACGCGCATGACGCACCGCCGCACGCTGCGCGATCTGCAGCCCAGCCTGATCGGCTGACGCGGTCGCTCGCCACGGGACGTGCCGCGGCGAGCGCGGGCGGGCTAGGATGCGAGAGCGCGGCCCTGAAACGCGCACCGGGGCTCGGTGGGACTGAGTCCCAACCGCGACCCGAAAGAGTTCTCGACGATGATGACCGTTTCGCCGGTGTCACCCGCACCCTCCCGCCCGTCGCTCGGTGTCCGCATCGGGCGCATCGCGTTCCTCGTCGTCGCCGCGATCGTGGTGATCGCGGTGGCCGCGGCGTTCTTCGTGACATGGACCATCCAGCGCTCGTTCCCGCAGACCTCGGGCACCCTGCGGCTGGACGGCCTCGCCGCCGAGGTGACCGTGCAGCGCGACGCGAGCGGGATCCCGACCATCACCGCCGACTCCTCGGAAGACCTGTTCTTCGCGCAGGGGTTCGTGCACGCGCAGGACCGCTTCTTCGAGATGGACTTCCGCCGGCACGTGACGTCGGGCCGCGTGGCCGAGCTGTTCGGCGCGTCCCAGGCCGGCACCGATGCGTTCCTGCGCACGCTCGGCTGGCGCAAGGTCGCCGAGGCCGAGGTCGAGGCGATGGACGACACGACCCGCGGCTACTACGAGGCGTACGCCGACGGTGTGAACGCCTACCTGTCGTCCCGGTCCGGAGCGGAGCTGTCGCTCGAGTACGCGGTGCTGGGCCTGCAGAACCCCGACTACGAACCGGAGCCGTGGGAGCCGGCCGACTCCGTCGCGTGGCTCAAGGCCATGGCCTGGGACCTCCGCACCAACGTCGAGGATGAGACGGAGCGCGCGCTGCTCGCGGGCGCCCTCGCCGACGGCGGCGACCCGGAGGACACGCACGCCCTGCTCGCGAAGCTGTACCCCTCCTACCCGTTCGACCGGAACCCGGTGATCGTGCCGCAGATCTCCACGGTGGAGCCGCTCGACACCACCGCAGACGCCGCCGCGTTCAGCCTGCCGCCGAAGGACGGCGAGGTGCAGCAGGCCGTCACCACGATCGAGTGGCAGGAGACGGCGAACGTGATCGAAGCCGCGAGCGTCCTGGTCGGAGACGCCGGCGAGGGCATCGGCTCCAACTCCTGGGTCGTCTCGGGAGAGCTGACCGCGTCGGGCATGCCGCTGCTGGCGAACGACCCGCACCTCGGCGCCTCCCTGCCCTCGGTCTGGTACCAAGTGCAGCTGAAGTGCTCGACGGTCGACGCCGACTGCCCGTTCGACGTGGGGGGCTTCTCGTTCTCCGGTCTCCCGGGCATCGTGATCGGCCACAACCAGCGCGTCGCATGGGGCTTCACCAACCTCACCACCGACGTGACCGACCTGTACGTCGAGCGCATCGAGGGCGACGCGTACTGGCGCGACGGCGCGCTCGTGCCGCTCGAGGAGACCACCGAGACCATCGCGGTCGCTGGTGGCGACGACATCGAGCTCACGATCCGCTCCACCGTGCACGGCCCCATCATCTCCGGCCTCACCGACGACTTCACCGCGATCGCCGACGCGCCGGACCCCGCGCTCCGGGCCGAGGGCACCGCCCCCGCTCCACCGGGAAGCGACGCCGCCGAATACGCCCTGAGCCTGCGCTGGACGGCCCTCGACCCCGGCACCACCGCGACCGCGATCTTCGCCCTCTCCACCGCGCAGGACTTCGACGACTTCCGCGCCGCCGCCGCCCTGTTCGACGTTCCGGCGCAGAACCTCATCTACGCCGACGTCGACGGCAACATCGGCTACCAGACGCCGGGGCGGCTGCCCATCCGCGGGGCCGGCGACGGGTGGATGCCGCAGCCGGGGTGGGACAGCGGCTACGACTGGACCGGCTACATCCCGTTCGAGGAGCTGCCCGTGGCGTACAACCCCGCGTCCGGCTACATCGTGACCGCGAACAACGCGATCGTCACCGACGACTACGAGTACTTCCTGTCGCGCGACTGGGACCAGGGGTACCGCGCTGCCCGCATCGCCCACCTGATCGAGCGCCGCGCGGCCGCCGCGCCGCTGACCGCGCAGGACCTGCGCGACATCCAGATGGACGGCGAGATGTGGATCGGCAAGCAGCTGGTCAGCGCCATGGGCGATGTCGAGGTGGACGGTACCGGACCGCGGACGGCCGTCGAGCTGCTCCGCACGTGGGACGCGCAGAACGACAAGACCTCCGCGGCGGCCGCGTATGCGAACGTGCTGTGGTCGCGCCTCGTGCAGAACCTCTTCGCCGAGCGCGCCGTGCCCCTGCCCACCGACGGCCAGGGACGGCTGTTCACCGTGGTCGGCGACCTGCTCGAAGACCCGTCCGACCCGCTGTGGCGCAACGACCGCATCGACGTCGACGGCATGCCCCAGATGCTGGCCCGGTCGGCCGAGGAGGCGTACGACGAGCTCGCCGCGCTGCAGGGCACCGACACGACGCGCTGGAACTGGGGCGACCTGCACGCCATCACGCTCCGCAGCGGCACGTTCGGCTCGTCCGGAATCGCCCCGATCGAGGCACTGTTCAACCGCGGACCCTACCCGGTCGGCGGCGGCGCATCGGTGGTGGACGCGACCGGCTGGACCATCGGCGAGTCGTACGCCACCACGACCGTGCCCTCCATGCGGATGGTGGTCGACCTCGACGACCTCGACGCCTCCACGTGGATCCACCTCACCGGCGCCTCCGGTCACGCCTACCACGAGCACTACGTCGACCAGACGGAGGACTGGGCCTCGGGCGTGCAGCGCCCCTGGGCGTTCACACCGGGCGCGGTCGGCCGGTCCGCGCGCGACACTCTGATCCTGGCCCCCGCCGGCTGAGAGACCCGCAGAGGTTCCTCGACTAGCGTGGACCGGTGCCCTCCAGTTATCTCGCCCCGAAGGGGACGACCGCGACGCTGCTGGAGTTCGAGCACGGCGGCGCGACCCTCATCGCGGAGAGCTTCGGCGAGGGGCCGCACACCTACCTGCTGCTGCACGGCATCGGCATGGGCCGCAGCGTGTACCTCGACCTCACCCAGCGGCTGAACGGACGCGTGATCGCGCTCGACCTCCCCGGGTTCGGCGAAGCGCCCGAGCCCACGCGCACCCTCACCATGCAGCGCCACGCCGACCTGGTCGCCGCGTTTCTGCGCCACGTCGACGCGGAACCCGTGGTGGTGATCGGGCACTCGATGGGCAGCCAGATCGCGGCCGAGCTCGCCGCCCGGCACCCCGAGCTCGTGGCGGGGGTGGTGCTCGCGGGACCGACGGTCGACAAGGCCGCGCGCAACATCGGGGCCCAGGCGCGCTACCTGCTGCAGGACCTCGTGGGCGAGCGGCCGCTCGTCATCTGGCGCGGCGCGCGCGAGTACCTCCGCGGCGGTCCGCACCTGATCCGCAAGATGCGGGCGACCATCGTGCATCAGCCCGAGAAGGCCTTCCGCCGCATCCACTGCCCCGTGCTCGTGCTGCGCGGGGAAGACGACCCGCTGGCCCCGATGAGCTGGTGTCAGGTCATCCTCGACGCCATCCCCGGCGCGGAGCTCTCCGTGATCCCCGACCACGGGCACGGCACCCTCATCAGCGACTCCGAACCCGCCGCACGCCTGATCGAGGCTTTCGCCGACCGCACCTGACGCGCGGGCGAGGTCAGCCCGCGGCGGGCGGCGTCTGCTTGGACTCGGCGAGCTCGTCCACCACGAGCCCGCGCTGCTCGATCGTGCCGTTGCGATACGCCTGCCGTCCGACCATGTGCGCGGACAGGGGCGCCGTGGCGAACTGCATCAGCACCACCGGGGCGACCAGCACCAGGCCGAACAGCACGCCGCCGATCGACCGCTGCGACAGCGCGATCGCCACGCAGATCACCAGCAGCCCGAGCACCTGCGGCTTGGTCGCGGCGTGCAACCGTGTCGGCACGTCGCGGAAGTGCAGCAGCCCCACCGCGGCGGAGAGGCACAGCAGCGCACCGATCAGGATCAGCACCAGCACCGCGACGTCGATCACGGCGTCGGGGATCATCAGGCCGAACACGTTCATGGCGTCGTGTTGTCCCTTCTCGCGACGAACCGGGCGACCGCGATCGACCCGAACACGCCGACGGCGGCGATGATCAGCAGCACCGGGATGTTGCGGGTGTGGCCGTTGATCGCCATCTCCGCGCCCAGCACGCACATGACCTCGGTGAGCAGCACGTCGGCGGCGACCGCGCGGTCGAGGATCGACGGACCACGCACGATGCGGATGACGGCGAGGATCGCGGCGACACCGAACACCGCCATGATCACCAGGAGCAGCACGTTCATCGGGCACCCCCCACCCTGGCCGGATCGATGCGACCCGCGCGCTCGTCGGCCTTGAGGCGGCGGTACTGCGACGGGTCGCCCAGCGCGCGCACGACCCGCTTCTCCCACCCGAGCACCCCCTGCCGCTGCTCCTCGACGTCTTCCTTGCTGCGCACGCCGATCACGTGCAGGTAGAGGATGCGCCGGTCGCGGTCGGCCTCCACCACGAGCGAACCGGGGATCAGCGACGACACCACCGCGACGTGCGTCATGACGAGGTCGTCCGCGTACCGCAGCGGCACGGCGACGATCGCGGTGCCCGGCTGCCGGCGGAAGTCGAACACCTGCACCGTGACCGACAGGGCGCCGCGCAGCACTGCCCAGAGGAACTGCACGATGAACAGCGCGGCGTACCAGAGGTTCACGCGGCCGGACAGCTCGACCGTCGGCAGCCGGAACACGCGCGTCACGAAGATCGCGACCACGAGCCCGGTCAGGAACGAGAGCACGGTGAACTGCGCCCACAGCAGCATCCACAGCACGATCAGCCAGGCGAGGAACGGCAGCTGCATGCCGATGTCGCGCCACAGGCGCCGCGTCTCCGGCCTCATCCCTCCACCTCGTCTTCCAGTTGGACGAGGTTGACCGGCTGCAGCAGGCCAGCCCCGATGCGATCGCACAGAGCGTACAGCGGACCGGCGAAGATCGTCAGGGCCACCGTGACGGTGACCATGCCCGCGGTGGCGACCGTCATGATCTTCGGAATGCGCCTGGTCTCCTGCTGCTCGTCGGCCGCGGGTGCGCCCGTCAGGTAGGAGATGCGTCCCTCGGTCTCGGTGGAGTCCTCCTCCTCGCGCCAGAACGCCAGGTTCCACGCCCGCATGAGCGCGTACAGCGTGAGCAGCGAGGTGATGATGCCGCCGAAGATCAGCACGATCATCAGGGGCGTGCCCACGGAGGCGGCGGCCTCGAACAGCGCGAACTTGCCGATGAACCCGGAGAACGGGGGCAGGCCGCCGAGGTTGATGGCGGGGATGAAGTACAGCACCGCGATCACGGGCGCGATCTTGAGCAGCCCCTTCACCCGCAGGATCGAGGTGCTCCCCGCCCGACGCTCGATGAGTCCCACGGCGAGGAAGAGGGTGGTCTGCACCACGATGTGGTGCACGATGTAGTACACCGTGGCGCCGATCGCCGCGGGCGTCGCGATCGCCAGGCCGAAGATCATGTAGCCCACGTGGCTCACGAGGGTGAACGACAGGATCCGTTTCAGCTCCGCCTGCGCCACGGCACCCAGCACCCCGACGACCATGGTCGCCAGCGCGATGATGAGCAGCAGCGTGTCGATGCTGTTGGAGGCGAAGAGCTGCGTCTCGGTGCGGATCAGCGCGTACACGCCGACCTTCGTCAGCAGTCCGGCGAACACCGCCGTGACCGGGGCCGGCGCGGTCGGGTAGGAGTCGGGCAGCCAGAAGGAGACGGGGAAGATGGCGGCCTTGATGCCGAAGGCGACCACGAGCATCAGGTGCAGCACGAGCTGCGTGTCCTGCGGCAGCTCCGACATGCGCTCGGCGATCTGCGCCATGTTCACGGTGCCGAGGGCGCCGTAGATCATCGCGATCGAGGCGAGGAACAGGATCGACGACACGAGCGAGACCACGATGTACACCGCACCCGTGCGGATGCGCGACTCGGTGCTGCCCAGCGTGATCAGCACGTACGACGCGACGAGCAGGATCTCGAAGCCGACGTAGAGGTTGAACAGGTCGCCCGCGATGAAGGCGTTGAAGATGCCCGCCGCGAGGATCAGGTAGGAGGGGTTGAAGATCGAGATCGGGGTCTCGTCCGCGCCGTCGGCGACGCCCTGACCGATCGAGAAGAGGAGGACCGCGAGCAGCACGACGCTCGACACGAGCACGAGCAGCGCGGCGAGCCGGTCGACGTAGAGCACGATGCCGAACGGCACCGGCCACCCGCCGACCGAGACCGCGAGCGGGGATCCCGCATCGACCACGACCAGCAGCACCGCGGCGATGACCGAGACGATCGCGAGGGTGGCGACCGTGACGAGCACCTGGAGCCGGGCATTGCGCCCGAACACGAGGGTGACCGCGGCGCCCAGCAGTGGCAGGGCGACCAGGAGCGGGACGAGCGTGGTCATGACCTGCCCTCCCCGTCTGTCGTGTGGTCTGGATCCTCGTCGGCCTCGGGTTCGGGTTCGTCCTCCCGCTGCGCGCTGTACGGCGAGTCGTAGGGGGCGTCGTCGTGGATGTCGGGATGGTCGCGCATGTGCAGCACCGTGATGGGCGCGGTCTGCACGCCGACGAAGTCGGTGGTCGCCTCGTCGTCGTCGGTCTCCGACTCGTCGTCCATGAGGTCTTCGTCGGCGTCGGTGCGCTCGCGCAGGGCGATGTCGGCCTCGTCGTCCTCGACCGTGTCGGCCTGGCCGAGCTGCCAGGAGCGGTAGATGAGGGCGAGCAGGAACGCCGACACCGCGAAGGTGATCACGATGGCGGTGAGGGTCAGCGCCTGCGGGAGCGGATCGCTGAGGTCGCCGTTCGTGCCGAAGAAGGGGGCGTTGCCCGGCACGCCCATCACGATCAGCAGCAGCAGGTTCGTGGCGTTGCCGAGCAGCAGGAAGCCGATCAGCACCCGGGTCAGGCTGCGCTCGAGCATCGCGTAGACGCCGCACGCGAAGAGCACGGCCATGATCGCGATGAGGGCCAGGGAGACGTCCATCAGCCGTTCCCCCCTGTCCGTGAGGTGAAGTCGATCGCGGTGCTCTGACCGGGGCGGAGCGCGGACTGCCGGTCCACCTCGGCGCCGAGGCTGCGCAGCACGTCGAGCACGAGCCCGATCACCACGAGGTACACGCCCACGTCGAAGATCGTCGAGGTGACGAACTCCATGTGACCGATGCCCGGGATCTCCCACTCCCAGAAGGTGCTGGTGAGCGGGGCCATCCCGAAGAACAGCGGCACCACGGCCGTGCCGACCGCGAGGATGAGGCCCGCCCCGAGCAGGCGTCCGGCGTCGGTGGGTGCGGCGGCACCGAGCTCCCAGCGGCCGCCGGCGATGTAGCGCATCACCAGCGCCATGCCCGCGACGAGTCCGCCGGCGAAGCCGCCGCCCGGCAGGTTGTGACCCGCGAACAGCAGGAAGATCGACACCACGATGATGGTGTGGAACAGGATGCGCACGATGACCTCGAGCAGGATCGACCTGTTCTCCGGCTTCATCTTCTGTCCGCCGACCAGCCAGGCGCGCGGGGCGCTGCGGTTCTCGGACGTCTGGAAGCGCACGCCGTCGGTGGTCTCGACGAGCGGACGGCTGCGGGCGGCCTTGCGCACGGAGCGCGGCAGGGTCTTGGTGGCGGCGAGCAGATCGGCGCGGTGGGTCACGAAGACGAGGGAGGCGACACCGGTCGCCGCGAGCACGAGCACCGACAGCTCGCCCATCGTGTCCCAGCCGCGCAGGTCGACCAGGGCCACGTTCACCACGTTCTTGCCGTGGCCGATCTCGTAGGCGATCTGCGGGAAGATCTCCGAGATCGGGTCGGCGACGCGCGACTGGGTGGCCACGATCGCGACGAACGCCATGGTGAGGCCGACGCCGATGCCGAGCAGCGCCCGGGGGATGCGGCTGACCGAGGCGTTGTGCTCGCCCATCCGCGCGGGAAGCCGCCGCAGCACCAGGGCGAACGTGACCATGGTGACCGTCTCGACGAGGATCTGCGTGAGCGCGAGGTCGGGTGCGCCGCTGGTCGCGAAGAGCACGACCATGCCGAGACCCGTGACCGAGGCCAGCACGACGCCGGTGTACCGCTTCCTGGCGCGCACCGCCACCACGCCCGCGACGGCCATGATCGGCGCGACCGCGAGCTGTGCCGGGGTGTGCCAGAGCGACAGCTGGTAGCGGTCGATGTCGCTCGCGATGAGCGCGGTGACCTCGGCCGCGACGAACACCACGAAGATCGTGCCGACGTAGACGGGCAGCGAGCCGCGCTGCGTGAGGGTGGTGCTGAGCACGGACAGCCGGTCGATGCCGCGCATCACGAGGTAGTAGGCGTCGGCGGCGGTGAAGGGCAGCAGGCGCGGGCGACGGTCCCAGCCGCTGCGTCGCGTGAGCAGGAACAGCCCGATGCCCAGCAGGACAGTGAGGATCGAGATCCCGAGCGCTGGTTCGAACCCGTGCCAGAGCGCGAGGTGACCGGGGCCTTCGACGGCGGCGCCCTCGTGGTCGAGGCCGGGGTTCGCGGTGAGCGCGTAGGGCTGCAGGGCGATGTCGAGCGCGGGGGCGCCGATGCCCGCCGCGAGGGTGACCCCGGCGAGGATGATCGGCGCGGAGAGGAAGCCGACGGGCGGGTCGGGCCAGGCGGTGTCGGGCAGCCGGTCGCCGCGGTCGTCGCGTTTGGTCCAGAACGCTCCCCACAGGAAGCGCACGCCATATGCCGCGGTGAGCATGGAACCGAGGACGACCCCGATCAGCGCCACGAGTCCCCAGATCGAGCCGCCCTGCGCGTCATCCAGGAGCGCCGTGAGCGTGGACTCCTTGGCGACGAAGCCGATGGTGGGCGCGATGCCCGCCATCGACGCGACCGAGATGAAGGCCGCGGTCGCCATGACCGGCGCCTGCCGTCCGACCCCGGAGAGCTCGGTGATGTCACGCGTGGAGAGCTGCCGGTCGATCACGCCGACGATCAGGAACAGCGCCGACTTGAACAGGGCGTGCCCGATCACGAGCGCGAGTCCGGCGAGGGCGGCGGCCTGCGTGCCGTAGCCGACCACGACGGCGAAGAACCCCAGCTGGCTGACGGTGCCGAAGGCGAGCACGCGCTTGAGGTCGGTCTCGCGCAGCGCCTGGATCCCGCCGAGCAGCATGGTGAGGATGCCGAGGCTGATGATGATCGGTCGCCAGGTGGCGCTCAGCGCGAAGATCGGGGCGAAGCGCGCGATGAGGTAGATGCCGGCCTTCACCATCGCGGCGGCGTGCAGGTAGGCGCTGACCGGCGTGGGGGCGGCCATCGCACCGGGGAGCCAGAAGTGGAACGGGAACAGCGCCGACTTGCTGATGGCGCCGATCAGCAGCATCACGATGGCGGCGTCGATCAGGGGCCCGGTGGGGGCGAGCGCGAGGATCTCGCGGATGCTCGACGTGCCGGCGTCCACGACGAGCAGCACGACGCCGACGAACATCACCAGGCCGCCGAGGGTCGTCACCAGCAGAGCCTGGAGCGCGGCTCGACGGCTGGCGGCGCGGCGGCGGTAGTGCCCGATCAGGAGGTACGAGAGGATGCTCGTCACCTCCCAGAACATCACGAGCATCACCAGGTCGTCGGTGAGCACGAGGCCGTACATCGCGCCGGCGAAGCCGAGCAGCACCCCGGCGAACTGGCCGATGCCGGCCGCGTCGTCGTGGAAGTACCAGCGGCAGTAGAGCAGCACGAGCGCGCCGACGCCGGTCACGATCAGGGTGAGGACCCACCCGAGCACGTCCATGTTCATGGAGAGCGAGAGCCCGAGCTGCGGGATCCACGGCACGGACTCGAACGGCACGGGGCCGTCGAGCACCTGCGGCGTGAGCACCAGCGCGTGCACGAACGCGGCGGCGGGGACGAGCGCGGCGACGGCGAAAGCCTGTGCTCCCAGCCAGCGCACCAGAACGGGCAACAGCAGCGACCCGAGGAGGAACACGGCGAGGAGCATCAGCATATACGCGGCTCCTCGGGGCTCGTCGGCCTTGCGGCTCAGGCGGGCGGTGTCCGTCCAGTTTACCGGGATGATAGGGCCGGGCGGTTCGCGGGTCTGCGCGACGTGCCAGAGTGTTCGCATGCACGGGGGCGCACGGAGGGAGCTGGCGGGGTGGCTCACGGCCCTCGCGATCGCCCTCGTCGCGGCGGGTCAGCTCGCCGCATCGCCCCGCTCCTCGCTGCTCTTCCGTGACGGGGATTCCCTGGTCGTGGGACTGATCTCGCGCGCGGTCCTCGATGGCGGCGGGGTCGGCGAGTGGGCGCTGTCGAGCGTGCTGTTCCTTCCGGAGTCCGCCGTGCACGTCGCCCTCGGCGCGCTGCTGCCGCTCGACGTCGGTGGCCTGCTCGCGGTGAACGCGGTGGTCAACCTGCTCGGGTTCTACGGCGTGGCGCGGCTCGCAGCCGGTCGTCGCCGCGCGGGTGCCGCCCCGGTCGCGTGGTCGCTCGCGGCGCTCGGGGTGTTCGCGCTTCTCGTGTTCACCGAGGTGTCGCCGTCGCGCGATGCCCTCGAGCTCGCGTCGCTCTCGCTCACGACCACCTACTACGCCGCGACCACGATCGGAGCGGTCGCCGCGGTCGGTCTGGCCCGCCGCTTCCTCGACCGCCCGGGCGGCGGGGTCGTGCTGCTCTGGGCGCTCGGCGCGACGGCCGCCGTGTCCACGCTGACCAATCCGCTGTTCGCGGCCTGGGCCACGGTGCCGCTGCTGGCCGTGCTGGTCGTGCTCGGGTTCTCCGTCCGGAGCCGGCGGCCCGCGCTGCTGCTCGGCGCTGCCCTGCTCGGCGGCACGCTGCTCGGCTTCCTCTGTCGCATTCCGTTCTCGGCATGGATCGCGAACACGGGCGCCGGTTACGTGCAGCCGTGGCGGTGGCGGGAGTCCCTCGAGCTGTACGCCGGGCTGTTCGCGGGCCGGCTCTCGACGCCGCTGGGGTTGCTCGCGCTGGTCGTGGTCGCCGCCCTCCTCGCCCTCGCGGTGGTGCGCATGCGGCGGGCATCGGCGCCCGGCGCGCGGCTCGTCGCCGCGGTCGCGTGGGTAGCTCCCGCCCTGGTGCTGCTCGGGGCGGTGGCGCTCGGCACCCAGGCCGCGCGATACCTCCAGCCGCTGGCGTTCGCGCCGGTCCTGGCCCTGGTCGCCGATCCGCGCGCCGTGCTGCCGTCGTCCCGGCTCGTGCGCGGTGCGGTCGCGGCGCTGGGTGCCCTGCTGCTCCTCGCCGCCGGACTGAGCGTGCCGCGACTGGCGGCCGCCGCGCAGGCACCCGACGCCGACCTAACGTGCGTCACCGACTGGGTCGACGCATCGGGGCGCACGGGTGCCGGGCAGTTCTGGACCGTGCGGCTGCCCAAGCTGCACCTCGACGACCCGTCACGCCTGGTGCAGGTCGACCACGCGCTGAACGGCTACGCCTGGCTGGTCGACCGGCGGGACTTCGCGGCGGGGGAGGTGTCGTTCCTGGTGGAGGACGCGCAGACCGTGCCGTGGCAGCTGCCCGCCGGGGTCGAACCGGTGGCGACGATCGAGTGCGGGCGGTACCGCATCCTGGACTTCGGCGAGACGGCGCTGCGCCTCGGTCCCGCGCATTCCTGAGGGCAGGCGGCTCAGCGCGCGGGAGGCGGCGCGGTCGTGGTGCCCGCGCGGAAGCGGCACGAGAGGTCCTGCGTCTCGCCCGGCTCCCCGCGGAGCATGCGCGCCACCTGCTCCCCCGCCGCGCGACCCTTCTCGACCGCGGGCTGCACGCTCGTGGTGAGCGTGAGGTCGCCCAGGCCGTCCAGCGCGATGCCGTCGAACCCCGCCACCGACAGGTCCTCCGGCACGCGCAGCCCGAGCTCCTCCGCCGCGCGGATCACGCCGACCGCGAGCAGGTCGCTCTGCGCGAGCACGGCCGTCGGACGCTTCTCCGGGTCGGACAGCAGCATGCGGCCCACCAGGATGCCCTCGTCGATCAGGCTGCCCGACGCGGAGATCGCCGGGGCGTCGGGGAAGATCTCGCGCATGCCCCGGAGCCGGTCGACCGTGACGTCGACGGTCGCGGTGGCGAGTCGCTCCGGCGTGATGAGGGTGCGCTCGCGGTCGGCGTCGAGCGCGAGCGTGACCAGTGCGACGTCGCGGTGCCCGAGGTCGCGGACGTGCCGGGCGACGTCGGCGGAGGCGGCCACGTTGTCGAGCGTGATGCGCGGCACGTCGAGCCCGGCGTCGCCCTCGATCACCACCACGGGGAGGCCGCGCCCCCGCACGATCTCGAGTGAGGCCCGCGTGCGCCCGGAGCACCCGATCAGCACGACCGCGTCGACCGGGGCGCTCGCGATCGCGGACCCGTCCTCGCCCGGCTCGTCGCGCATCAGCAGGATCCCGGCGCTGAGGTCGGCGAGTCCATCGGTGAGGCCGTCCATCATCGCGGTCGTCACCGGGTCGAGGAACGCGGCCCGCAGGTGGCCCTCCAGCACGACCGCGACGATGCCGCTGCGGCCGCGACGGAGCGAGGCGGCGCGGGGGTCGGGTCCGGTGTAGCCGAGCTCGGTCGCCGCGGCGAGAACGCGGTCGCGCGTGGCGGGGGCGACCTTGGCCTTGCCGCTGAAGACCACGGACGCGGTGGAGGTCGCGACCCCCGCCTCGCGCGCGACATCCGCGATCGTGGGTCGGCGCGGGGTCTCCCTGCTGCTCATACTCCGAGGATAGCCGGGATCTGCACTCCGGCGTCGAATCGATTCGATATAGGCTGTGGGTCATGGACACCGCCCTCACCCGCTCGCAGTTCGTGCGCTGGCGCACCGCGATCTTCGCCATCTTCCTGGCCAGCGGCCTCTCGATCGCGACCTGGGCATCGCGCGTGCCGGGTATCAAGGAGGCCCTCGGTCTCGACAACGCGCAGGTCGGACTGATCCTGCTCGGCATGGGCATCGCCTCCATCCTCGGCATCTCCACGAGCCCCGCGGTCATGGCGCGTACGGGTGCGCGTCGCGGCATGCTCCTGTCGATGCTCACGTTCGCCGCCGGCATCGCGCTCGTCGGACTCGGAGCCACCGTGTTCGCCTCGGTCCCCCTGGTGCTGGTCGGCATGGTGCTGTTCGGCTTCGGCAACGGCTGCGTCGACGTGATGATGAACGTCGAGGCCACCGCGATCGAACAGCAGATGGGCCGCACGATCCTCCCCGTCTTCCACGCGTTCTTCAGCTTCGGCACCGTCCTGGGCGCCGGTATCGGTGCGCTCGCGGCGCACCTTCGCATCGACGTCGGCACGCACGCGATCTCCGTCGGGGTCTTGATCGCCGTGATCGCGGTGATCTGCTTCTTCCAGGTGCCGGTGCGAGAGGCGGCCCTCGACCCGGAGGAGCACGAGAAGCCGCCGTTCCGCCAGCGCCTGCACACCGCGCTGGAGGCGTGGCGCGAACCGCGCACCTACCTGCTCGGCACCGTCATGCTCGGCATGTCGTTCGCCGAGGGCGGCGCGAACGACTGGATCGCCCTCGGCACCGAGCAGGGCCACGGTCTCGCCGAGGGTTCCGGTGCCGTCGCCCTCGCCGTGTTCTCGACCGGCATGACCGTCGTGCGCCTGTTCGGCGGCCCCCTGGTCGACCGCTTCGGCCGGGTGCTGGTGCTGCGCATCCTCGCCGCGACGGCCGCCAGCGGCATCCTGCTGTTCATCCTCGCGCCGACGCTGCCGCTCGTGCTGCTCGGCGCCGCGCTCTGGGGTGTCGGCGCCTCGCTCGGGTTCCCGCTCGGCATGTCCGCCGCGGCCGACGACCCGGCCAAGGCCGCCGCCCGCGTGAGCGCCGCGGCCACGATCGGCTACGTCGCGTTCCTCGGCGGCCCGCCCGTGCTCGGCGTGATCAGCGAGCACATCGGCCTGCTCAACACGCTGTTCATCCTGGTCGCGCTGGTCGTGGTCTCCGGGCTGTTCTCCGGGGCCGCCCGCCCGCTGCGCGACGACGAGAAGACCCCCGCCACGACCGCCGCCCGGAGCTGAGGCTCAGCCGCCGCGCGCCCGGACGAGTGCCGCCGCGTGCGAGCGGCTGCGCGCGCCCAGCTTCGCGAGCACGTTCGACACGTGCGTCTTCACCGTGGGCACCGAGATGCGCAGCCGGGCGGCGAGCTGCGCGTTCGACCAGCCCTGCAGGATCCCGTCGAGCACCTCCTGCTCCCGCGCGGTGAGCTCGCCCAGGGCGGGGGTGGCGGCGGCGGGCGGACCGTCGACCGCGGACTCCGCCACCGCGGCGAGCGCACGCCTGGTCACGCGCGGGTCGAGGGCGCCCTCACCCGCCGCGACCCCGCGCACCGCCTGCACCAGCGTCGGCGCATCCACGGTCTTGAGCAGGAACCCCACGGCCCCGGCGCGGATCGCCGCGAGCACGAGCTCGTCCTCGTCGAAGCTGGTGAGCACCAGCACGTCCGCCAGACCCCGGTCGACGATCTCCCTCGTGGCCGAGACGCCGTCGCGCCCCGGCATGCGCAGATCCATCAGCACCACGTCGGGGCGCAGGGCGGCGGCATTGCGCACGGCCACCTCGCCATCGGCCGCTTCGCCCGCCACCACGATGTCGTGCGTCTCGAGCATGATGCGCAGCCCCGCACGGATCGCGCCGTGGTCGTCCGCCAGCAGCACCGTCGGGGCGCTCACGACCGCGCTCCCGCCGGCAGCCGCGCCTCCACGGTCCAGCCGTCGCCGTCGGGCCCCGCCTGGAATGCGCCCCCCAGCGCCGCCACCCGCTCCCGCAGCATCTGCAACCCCCACCCCTCGCTGTCGTGCCGCATCGGGGCGACCGCTGCCGTCCCGCCGAGCGACCGCACCCGCACCAACGCCTCGTCGCCGGAGCGTGCGATCCGCACCTCGACCTGCGCACCCCGCGCGTGCCGCACGCAGTTGCCGAGCGCCTCCCGCACCACCCGCACGACCGCCTGCTCGCCGCCCCCGCCGAGATCGCCGAGATCGCCGAGATCCGCCGCGTCGAGGCGGACCGCCAGCCCCGACCGCCGCGCCTCCTGCACGATGCCGTCGAGGTCGGCCCAGCTCGGCGTGGGCATGAGCGGGCCGCCGCCGCGGCGCAGCACCGAGATCATCGACCGCAACGCACCGTGCGCGTCGAGGCCCGCGTCGCGCAC
>NZ_SSDM01000269.1:0-6016 GCF_004794375.1 Microbacterium sp. K35
GCTGGTGCGGCGGGCCGGGGCGAGCCCCACGCGGGCGTTGCGCTGGACCAGGGCGGCGCACGACCAGCGCAGCCTCGGCGGGATGGAGCGGCGCGACAACGTCCGCGCCGCGATGCGTGCCGTCGCGGACGGGCGCGGCGCGGCGGTCGTCGTGGTGGACGACGTGGTCACCACCGGAGCGACCCTGGACGAGGCCGCGCGGGCGCTCGAGGAGGCCGGGTATGAGGTGATCGCGCTGGTCGCGCTCGCCGCCACGCCGACGAACGCGGTATCCGGATGAGGTTCATCGGAGACTCACCGGGGACACAGGGCCGACACCCGTGACTTCCGTCGCCGGTCGGACTACGGTGGGGTGTCACAAGGCGACCACGGTCCGCCCTTGGCCGGGAGGACCGGGACAAGGAGGCAGCAATGGAAACGAGTATCGTCGGCGTCGGGGTGGGTATCACCGATCGCTTCCGCACCGTCGTCGAAGAGAAGATCGCCAAGATCGAGACTCTCGCAGCCAAGGCGCAACGTCTGGACGTCAAGGTCACCCACCGCGTGTATCGAAACGGGCGCGTTCCCGATGAGACGGTCGAGCTGACGCTCATCGGCAAGGGTCCCGTGGTCCGGGCCGAGGCGGTCGACGGCGACAAGTTCGTCGCGCTGGATCTCGCGGTCGACAAGATGACGGAGCAGCTGCGCCGCGCGAAGGAGAAGCGCGTCGACGGACGCCAGCACCCGCGCGGCCCGCACTTCGAGAAGGGCAGCGGATCGCTCGAGGGCATCGACGTGCAGCCGGCCTCGGTCGAGGTCCTGCACGCCGTCGCGACCGGCAGCATCCCCGTGCAGAACGACGAGGAAGAGGAGTACTCGCCCGTCGTCATCCGCACCAAGAGCTTCGATGCGGAGTGGATGACCGTGGAGGAGGCGGTCGACCGGATGGAGCTCGTCGGGCACGACTTCTTCCTCTTCGTCGATGCCCGCACCGACCATCCCAGCGTGGTGTACCGCCGCAAGGGCTGGGACTACGGCGTGATCGCGCTGAGCACGCAGGCACCGCCGGCGGAGGCACTCGCCTCCTGAGCTCGGCAGACGCACGAACGGCCCGATCCATCGCGGATCGGGCCGTTTCGCGTGGTCAGGGGTGCGTCAGTCGAAGATGCCGTCGAGGATGCTGCCGATGACGAGTCCGCCGAGGATGCCGGAGGCGAGGTCGCCGCCGCCCATGCCACCACCCCGGCGCGGGCCGCCGCCCCAGCCGCCGCCGCCCCAGTCCTGGTCCTGCGGGCGCGAGGAGTCGATGTCGCGCTGCGCGAGCTGCAGCGCCTCGGCGGCGAGGTGCGCGACCCGTCGCGCCTGCACGAGCGCGGCCTCTCTGGTGTCCTCCGCCGGCAGGAGGTCGCTCAGGTCGACGCGCAGGCGCTCGGCCTCGGCGAGTCGTGTGCGCGCATCCGCCCCGATCCAGCCGCGGTGTCCGGCGATCAGGCCGCGTGCCACGCCCAGCTGACGGTCCGCGTCGTCGATCGCGTGCTGTACCTGGGCGAGCGACGGCAGCGGATTCTCGGCGCGGTGCCTGGCCTTGGCGATGGCGTCGTCGAGCGCCGAGTTGGCCTCGCGTAGTCGCGACAGCTCGGCGAACGGATCATTCGGCTGGCCGGCCGGGGTCAGCGAGGCGAGCGCGGCCTGCAGCGCCGCCACCGCCTCGGCGACCGCGGGCACCGCGGGGGCCTTGCGGGCGGCGATCAGGTCGCCGCGGGAGTCGGCGATGACCTCGGCGAGGGTGGACTCGGCGCGGAGCGCTTCGATCTCGAAGTCCTCGACCGCGTCCAGCAGTGCGGCGGCTCGCCGCGTCGCCTCGGTCGCGGTCTCGAGGGCGAGGTTGGCTTCCTCGTTCTGCTTGGCCTCGCGGCGTCGCTCGGAGATGTCGGCGCTGTGGGTGGCGAAGCGGATCAGCTGCTGCGCCTCGGCGGCGCTCGCCGTGATCTGGTGCATCGCCGAGTCGGCGTAGCGCGCGGAGAGACGGGAGACCGTCTCGTCCGTCTGGGGGATCCGCGCGGCGAGGGCCTCGGCGTCGGCGCGCACCTGGGCGATGATCTGGGGTGCGCGGCGCACCTTCGCGACCGACTCCGCGAGGACGGTCGTCTTCTCGTCCAGGAGGTCTTCGGCCCAGTCGCACAGCTGCAGGATGCGCGCGTTGCGGGTGCGCAGCTCCTCGGCGGTGTCGGGGATCTCGTCGTGGTTGAGCTGATGAAGCTGGAACGCCTCGCGCAGGTGCGTGCGCACGGAGGTCAGGGCGGCCTTGAGGTCGGCGGTCAGGGACTCGCCCAGCTCGGCCTCGGCGAACACGAGCTCATCGGCGGTGGTGCGGATGCGCTCGTCGGCTCCGACGAGGGCCTGCTCGGCACGCCGTGCGAGGTCGGCGTCCTGAGCGGCGAGCTCTTCCTGTTCGCGTTTGCGTCTACCCCAAAATCCAGCCATGAGGCGATCCTAGTTTCCCCGGTGACCGCGCGGGCTGAGCATCCGCTCCAGGCGAACGTGCCGTACGACCGCGGCGGTCTCAGGCGACGGGTTCGGGCCGACGCTGCTGCGCGGCTCCGGCGGGGCGGCCGCGCTTGGGTCGCTCGGTCGCGAGACCGAGCGCGAGCTGAGGATGCGGGTGTGCGGCGAGACGGCGCTCGGTGTGCTCCAGCCACCGCACCTCGGCCTCGGCCGCGAAGATCATGGAGTCGGTCACGAGCGACCAGGCCAGAGCCTCCGCGCTGTCGGCGTCGTGACCGGTGAAGGCGGCGTCGCGCAGAGCCGCGAGCCGGCGCTCAGAGGACGCGCGCTGCGCGCGGATGACGTCGGCGGCGTCGACCCCGGGGAGCGTCGCCGCCATCGCGACCTTGACGGCGAGCTCTTCGCGCGCCGGTTGGATCCGCTCGACGGGGTCGGACAGCCAGCGGGCCACCTCGGCCGATCCGTCCGGCGTGATCCGCCAGTACACGTGGCCGTGCTCGTCGGCGTCGCCCCGCTGCACCATACCGTCGCGCTCGAGTCGTTCGAGCGTGTTGTAGATCTGTCCCACGTTCAGGGTCCAGGTCGACCCCGTTCGACGGGCGAACTCGTGACGGAGCTGGTACCCGTAGCAGGCGCCCTGATCGAGGATGGCGAGCAGGCTGTGGCGGACGGACATGGCCGGACTCCTCTGCGTGACGGACGGAAGCATGCCGAGTATATGCATACTCGGCAACACCGCCGCGGCGCGGCACGATATGCCGTGCAGGCGACGCGCAGGTCACAGACCGGTAACATGGCAAAGTATGCCTGGCGATCGCCTCTCGGCGGCCGGCAAGGACCCAATGACAGGGAGAGACATCCGTGGCCAATCCTCTTGAGAAGCTGCTGCGCGCCGGTGAAGGACGCATCATCCGTCGCCTCAATCAGGTGGTCAAGGCCGTGAACGCCCTGGAAGACGACATCTCGGAGCTCACGGACGACGAGCTCCGCAACGAGACGGCGGAGCTCCGCGCGCGGTACGAGAAGGGGGAGACCCTCGACCAGCTCATGCCGGAGGCCTTCGCGGCAGTGCGCGAGGCGGCCAAGCGGACCCTGGGCATGCGCGCCTACGACGTGCAGATCATGGGTGGCGCGGCGCTCCACCTCGGCAACATCGCCGAGATGAAGACCGGTGAGGGCAAGACCCTGGTCGCGACCTTCCCGGCCTACCTCAACGCCATCGCCGGCAAGGGCGTGCATGTGATCACCGTGAACGACTTCCTTGCGAACTATCAGGCCGAGCTGATGGGACGCGTGTACCGCGCCCTCGGCATGACCACCGGCATCATCGTCTCCGGGCAGACTCCGGCGGTGCGTCGCGAGCAGTACGCCGCCGACATCACCTACGGCACGAACAACGAGTTCGGCTTCGACTATCTGCGCGACAACATGGCCTGGCGCAAGGAGGATCTCGTCCAGCGCGAGCACTTCTTCGCGATCGTCGACGAGGTCGACTCGATCCTCATCGACGAGGCCCGGACGCCGCTCATCATCTCCGGACCCTCCTCGGGGGAGGCGAACCGCTGGTTCGCGGAGTTCGCCAAGATCGCCCGCACGCTCGAGGCCGGTGTGGACTACGAGGTCGACGAGAAGAAGCGCACGGTCGGTGTGCTCGAGCCGGGCATCGAGAAGGTCGAGGACTACCTCGGCATCGACAACCTCTACGAGTCGGCGAACACTCCGTTGATCTCGTTCCTCAACAACTCGATCAAGGCGCTCGCCCTGTTCAAGCGCGACACCGACTACGTCGTGATGAACGACGAGGTCATGATCGTCGACGAGCACACCGGACGCATCCTCGTGGGCCGCCGTTACAACGAGGGCATCCACCAGGCGATCGAGGCCAAGGAGGGCGTGCCCGTCAAGGCCGAGAACCAGACGCTCGCGACGGTCACCCTGCAGAACTACTTCCGCCTCTACGAGAAGCTGGCCGGCATGACCGGTACGGCCGAGACCGAGGCCGCGGAGTTCATGTCCACCTACAAGCTCGGCGTCATCCCGATCCCGACCAACCGGCCGATGATCCGTAAGGACCAGTCCGACCTCGTCTACAAGAACGAGACGGCGAAGTTCGCCCAGGTCGTCGAGGACATCGCGGAGCGGCACGCCGCCGGCCAGCCCGTGCTCGTCGGCACGGTCAGCGTCGAGAAGAGCGAGTACCTCTCGCGGCTGCTGGCCAAGAAGGGCATCAAGCACGAGGTCCTGAACGCGAAGAACCACGCGCGTGAGGCCGAGATCGTCGCGCGCGCCGGCCGCCTGGGGGCCGTCACCGTCGCCACGAACATGGCCGGTCGCGGTACCGACATCATGCTCGGCGGCAACGCCGAGTTCCTCGCGGTGCAGGAACTGAAGTCCAAGGGCCTCGACCCGGTCGAGACCCCCGACGAGTACGAGGTCGCGTGGGACGAGACCTACGAGGCCATGAAGGCCGTGGTCGCGGAGGAGGCCGCCAAGGTCATCGAGGCCGGGGGACTGTACGTCCTCGGCACGGAGCGGCATGAGTCCCGTCGTATCGACAACCAGCTCCGCGGTCGTTCCGGTCGTCAGGGCGACCCGGGCGAGAGCCGGTTCTACCTCAGCCTGACCGACGACCTCATGCGCCTGTTCCAGTCCGGAGCCGCCGAGGCGATCCTGGCCCGCACCAACTTCCCCGACGACGTGCCGATCGAGTCCGGCCTGGTCTCCCGCGCGATCCGCAGCGCCCAGTCGCAGGTCGAGGCGCGCAACGCCGAGATGCGCAAGAACGTCCTCAAATACGACGACGTGCTGAACCGGCAGCGCGAGGCGATCTACGCCGACCGTCGCCACATCCTGCAGGGCGACGACATCGCCGACCGGGTGCAGCACTTCATCGAGGATGCGATCAGCGGCGTCGTGCGCGACCACACCGGCGAGGGTCACAACGAGAGCTGGGACTTCGACGCGCTGTGGACCGAGCTCAAGACGCTCTATCCGGTCGGAGTGACCATCGACGAGGTCGTGTCGGAGGCTGCGGGCCGCAAGGGCGGGATCACCGCGGAGGGTCTCACGCGCGAGCTGCTGTCCGACGCGAAGATCGCGTACGAGAAGCGCGAGGAGTCGCTGGGCGAGGCCGCCACGCGTGAGCTGGAGCGCCGTGTGGTGCTGCAGGTGCTCGACCGCCGCTGGCGCGATCACCTCTACGAGATGGACTACCTGAAGGACGGCATCGGCCTGCGCGCCATGGCCCAGCGCGACCCGCTCATCGAGTACCAGCGCGAGGGGTACGCGATGTTCCAGTCGATGATGGGGCAGATCAAGGAGGAGTCCGTCGGCTACCTCTACAACCTCGAGGTCGAGGTGCGCCGCGTCGGCGATGCGCAGACCGCGGAGGTCGAGGCGAAGGGCCTCGCCACCGACGGGGGCGAGCAGCGACTGGAGTACTCCGCCGCGAACGACGCCGGCGAGGTCGAGGTGCGCAACGACCGCGGGCAGGTGCAGCAGGCGGCGACCGACCGTCTGCGTCAGGCGGCCG
>NZ_SSDM01000270.1:0-11887 GCF_004794375.1 Microbacterium sp. K35
CCGGCCCCCCGCCGCGACGGCGGGAGCCCGGCGGTGTCGAGGGGCAGAACCTCGGGCCGCGCGCGGGGCGTCAGGCGGCGGTGTCGAGGGGCAGAACCTCAGGCCGCGCGCGGGGCGTCAGACCCCGGCCGCCGCGTCCGGCACCGCCGGTGCCTGCTGCGCGATGCGCTGGTAGTCGTCGACCGTGAGGTCCTCGCCGCGGGCGGTCGGGGCCACGCCGGCGGCCGTCAGCACCTCGGTCGCAGCGGCCGAGCTGCCGAAGACGCCGGACAGCGCCTGGCGGAGCATCTTGCGGCGCTGGTTGAACGCGGCATCGACGATCTCGAAGGTGCGGCGACGCTCGGCCTCGGAGCCGCGCTCGCCCTCCGACCGATCGAACCCGACGAGCAGGCTGTCGACGTTCGGGACGGGCCAGAACACCTGCCGTGACACCGTGCCGGTGAGCCGCCACTCGCCGTACCACGCGGCCTTCACGCTCGGGGAGCCGTAGATCTTCGACCCCGGCTTCGCCGCCAGGCGCTCGGCCACCTCGGCCTGCACCATCACGACGCCCCGATGCAGGTAGGGGAAGGTCTCGAGGAAGTGCAGCAGCACCGGCACCGACACGTTGTACGGCAGGTTCGCGACCAGGACGGTCGGCTCGCCGGGCAGCTCGGCCACCCGCAGCGCGTCGGCATCGACCACCGTGAGCGCCCCCTCGGGCACGCCGTGCTCGGCGGCGGTCTGCGGCAGGCGGGCGGCGAGGCGGTGATCGATCTCCACGGCGGTGACGGCGGCCCCGGTCTCCAGGATCGCGAGTGTCAGCGAACCCAGGCCGGGCCCCACCTCGACCACGCGCTCGCCCGGCTGCACGCGCGCGGCCTGCACGATCTTGCGGACCGTGTTCGCGTCGGTGACGAAGTTCTGGCCCAGCTTCTTGGTGGGGGTGACATCGAGCTCGGCGGCCAGTCGGCGGATCTCGGCGGCTCCGAGCAGGGTGACGGTCATGCGTCCATTCTCGCCGAAAGCCCGACCGTCCCCGGCACTCGCTATCCTGCGGGGATGCCCTCCCTCGGTGAACTGATCGCTCCGCGGCGCATGGGCAGGGACTTCCGCTGGCTGCTCGCGTCGTCGTGGACGAGCAACATCGGCGACGGCGTGGCGCTGGCCGCCGCTCCCCTGCTCATCGCCTCGATGACCTCGTCGCCGATCCTCGTCGCCTCCGGCGCCGTCCTCCAGTTCCTGCCCTGGCTGCTGTTCGGCCTGCACGCGGGGGCCATCGCCGACCGCTTCGACCGTCGGCGCCTGGTGATGATCGCGAACGCCGCGCGGGCGGTCGTGCTCGCGGCGCTGTGCGTGTTCCTCGTGACGGGCACCGCGAACATCGGGATCGTGCTCGCGGTGGCCTTCCTGTACGGCTCGGCCGAGGTGTTCGTCGACACCGCGAGCAGCACGCTGCTGCCGATGATCGTGAAGCCGGACGACCTCGGGATCGGGAACGCCCGGCTCCAGGCCGGCTACCTCGTGGCCAACCAGTTCGCCGGTCCTCCCCTCGGGGCGTTCCTGTTCGCCGCGGGGCACGCCTGGCCGTTCCTGGTCGAGGTGCTGTGCGTCAGCCTCGCGGTCGTGCTGATCTCCCGCATGGCCCGCACGCCCGTGCCACCCCGGGCGGACGCCGCCGCGCACCCGCCCGTGCACACCGACATCGCGGAGGGGCTGCGCTGGCTGTGGCGCAACCCGCCCGTGCGCATGCTGGTGATCATCATCCTCGTCTTCAACGTCACGTGGGCGGCGCCGTGGGGCGTGCTCGTGCTGTACGCGACCGAGCACCTGCAGATGGGCCCGGTGGGGTACGGCGCCCTCACCACGGCGTCCGCGGCCGGCGGCATCCTCGCGACGTTCAGCTTCGGATGGCTCGAACGGCACGTGTCGTTCGCGACCCTCATGCGCATCGTGCTCTCGCTGGAGGTGCTGATGCACCTGGCGTTCGCGCTCACCACCGCCGGCTGGGTGGCGCTGATCATCATGTTCTTCTTCGGCGCGTACGCCTTCGTGTGGGGCACGATCTCCACGACCGTCCGGCAGCGCCTCGTGCCCGCCGAGCTGCAGGGACGCGTCGCCTCGGTCAACATGGTCGGGGTGTTCGGGGGCATGATCGTCGGCCAGGCGCTCGGCGGAGTGATCGCCCAGCTGTGGGGGCTCACCGCACCGTGGTGGTTCGCGTTCGGCGGCGCAGCGATCACACTGCTGCTGGTGTGGAGGCCGATCTCGCAGATCGTGAGCGCGAAACCGGTCGCCCAGACCGGCCCGGACGACGTGGACGCTCAGTCGGTGAACGAGCCGTAGACCCGCAGGGTGTTCTCGGCGAGCTGCGCGGACAGCTCATCGACGCCGATGCCGAGCTCGGCGGCCAGGAAGCGGACCGTGATCGGCACGAGGTAGGGCGCGTTCGGGCGTCCCCGCAGCGGCGTCGGCGTGAGGAACGGGGCGTCGGTCTCCACCAGAAGGCGGTCGAGCGGCGTGACCTTCAGCGCGTCGCGCAGGTTCTGCGCGTTCTTGAACGTGACGTTGCCCGCGAACGACAGGTGGTAGCCCGCGTCGGCGCACACCCGGGCCATCGCGGCGTCGCCGGAGAAGCAGTGGAACACCGTGCTGTCGGGAGCGCCCACACGCGACAGGGTCTCCAGCACCGCGTCGTGCGCGTCGCGGTCGTGGATCTGCATCGCGATGCCGTGCTTCTTCGCGAGCGCGATGTGCGCCTCGAACGACTCGAACTGCGGCCCGCGGCGCTCCGGCTCGGTGCGGAAGAAGTCGAGCCCGGTCTCGCCGATCGCGCGGGTGCGCGGATGCGCCGCCAGCTCGTCGATCACCGCGAGGGCCTCGTCGAGACCGACACCGCCGCGACGGCCCTGCTCGGCATAGGTCGGCGCGTCGTTCGGGTGGATCGCCACCGCGGCGAGCACGCGGGGGTCCGAAGCCGCCGCCTCGACCGCCCAGCGCGACGACTCGATGTCGCCCGATGCCTGCACGACCCCGGCGATGCCCACGGCCTCGGCGCGGTCGAGCTGCTCCGTCAGGCTCAACGGCTCGTCGCCGTCCATGATCTCCAGGTGCGCGTGGTTGTCGTACACCGGGACGGCGAGGGGCTCAGGGGCTGCGGGATACCGCAGGTCTTTGCGCCCGTCGCCGTCTCGGCGCTGCACGTACGTCTCGGTCATGGGGTGTCGGTCAGGCCGTGGACTCCACGCGCGGGAACAGCGGCGCGAGGCCGTTGACGCTCGTGCCCGGCTTCAGCACGCCCCACGCCCCCGCCTCACGGATCGGCTGGTCCTGCAGACGGCCCAGCGTCTCGGCGGCGCCCAGTGCGATCCACAGCTTCTCGGTGGACTGCGGCATCACCGGCGACAACAGCACCGCCAGGGCCCGCAGGCCCTCGGCACACGTGTACAGCACCGTGCCCAGACGCTCGCGCTTCTCGTCGTCGCGGGCCAGCGCCCACGGCTCGTTCTCGGTGATGTAGCCGTTGAGCGCGTCGACGATGGTCCAGATCGCGGATATCGCCTCGTCGATGCGGAACTGGCCGATCGCGGCATCCGCCTTCGTCGCGGCGTCGGCGACGATCTTCTGGATCGCGAGGTCCGCCTCGGTGTACTCGGCCGCCGGCGGGACGATGCCCTCGAAGTACTTCTCGATCATCGCGGTCGTGCGGGAGGCGAGGTTGCCGAAGCCGTTCGCGAGCTCGGCCTGGTAGCGGGCGGACAGGTCCTCCCAGGAGAACGAGCCGTCCTGGCCGAACGCGATCGCCGACAGGAAGTAGAAGCGGTAGGCGTCGGAGCCGAACACGTCGGTGATCTCGGTCGGCGCGATGCCGGTCAGCTTCGACTTCGACATCTTCTCGCCGCCGACCAGCAGCCAGCCGTGCGCGAACACGCCCTTGGGAACGTCGAGCCCCGCCGCCATCAGCAGCGCGGGCCAGATCACCGCGTGGAAGCGCAGGATGTCCTTGCCGACCACGTGGTACGCGGGCCAGCGGCGCGCGAACGTCTCCTCGTCGGAGCCGTAGCCCACGGCGGTGGCGTAGTTGAGCAGCGCGTCGACCCACACGTAGATCACGTGCGACTCGTCCCACGGCAGCGGGATGCCCCAGTCGAACGTGGAGCGCGAGATCGACAGGTCCTTGAGCCCCTGGCTCACGAACGACACGACCTCGTTGCGCGCCGAGTCCGGCCGCACGAAGTCGGGCTCGGTCTTGTACAGCTCGAGCAGCCGGTCCTGGAACTCGCTCAGCTTGAAGAAGTAGTTCTTCTCCTGCAGCAGCTCCAGCGGCTTGGAGTGGATCGCACACACCTTCAGCCCCTCGAAGGGACCGGTGCCGTCGACGATCTCGGACTCCGGCTTGAACTCCTCGCAGCCCACGCAGTAGAGCGCCTCGTACTCGCCCGCGTAGATGTAGCCGCGGTCGTACAGGCGCTGGAAGAACGTCTGCACGTTGGTCTCGTGGCGCTCCTGCGTCGTGCGGATGAAGTCGTCGTTGGCGACATCGAGGGTCGTCAACAGCGGGAACCAGCTCTCGCTGACCAGCTTGTCCACCCACTCCTGCGGCGTCACGCCGTTGGCCGCCGCCGCCCGCAGCATCTTCTGCCCGTGCTCGTCGGTGCCCGTGAGCATCCAGGTGTCATCCCCCGCCTGGCGGTGCCACCGCGCGAGCGTGTCGACCGCCACCGTCGTGTACCCGTGGCCGATGTGGGGCACGTCGGACGGGTAGTAGATGGGCGTGGTGATGTAGAAGGATTCGCCTGCGGGCATGGGGACAATTCTAGGTGCCCCCATGCCGCAGGTTACGCCGGTGCGCGCTCAGAGCGCGTTGCGTCGTGCGACCTCGCCCAGCCACGCCAGCGACGGCTTCGGGAACCGCTCGAACGTCTCGTGGTCGAACCCGATCAGCCCGAAGGTCGGCCGGAAGCCGCTCGCCCACTCGTAGTTGTCCAGCGCGCTCCAGTGCTGATACCCGCGCACCTCGATGCCGTCCGCGATCGCGCGGTGCAGGCCCTCCAGTGCGCCCTGCGTGTAGGCGATGCGGCGGGTGTCATCGGCCGTGGCGATGCCGTTCTCGGTCACGATCACCGGCACCCCGCCACTGCGCTGCCACGCGCTGCGTACCCCCAGCTCGAGCGCGGGCGGGTAGAACTCCCACCCGGTCAGCGTCGTCTCCACGTCGTCGGCGACCGGCCGCGGGCCCTCCGGACCGATGAACGTGCGCGTGTACGCCTGCACGCCCACGAAGTCGTCACCGGCCGACTGCTCCAGGTACCAGTGGTCGCGCGGGTCGCCGTAGGCCGCCAGCATCTCGTCGGCGCCCGGCTCGCCCGTCGAGTGGAAGGCCTGGGTCGCGATGGTCCACCCCGCCTGCGCGCCCGGCACGGTGTGCACGAGTTCGGAGGCCCGGCGGTGCGCGGCCAGCAGCGTGTCCGCCACGGCGAGGTCGGGATTGGGCAGGCCGTAGGCGACGAGGTTGGCCGCGTCCTCTCCCCCGGCCAGCATCGCGGCGATGTTGGGCTCGTTGATCGTGCACACGTAGCGCACGCCGTCGAGGATGGGCAGCACGGTCTCCACGTAGCGCGAGAACAGGTCGACCGCGTCGCCCGCGCGCCAGAAGCCGTCGCGCTGAAACCACTGCGGCACCGTGAAGTGCATGAGGGTGACCGTCGGGTCGAGCCCGTGCTCCCGTGCGGTGTCGATCATGCGGCGGTAGTGGTCGAGCATCGCCCGTGACACGAAGCCGCGCTCCGGCTCGATCCGCGCCCACTCGACCGAGAAGCGGTAGGAGTTCAGCCCCGCCTCGGCCAGCAGCCGCATGTCCTCCGGGTAGCGGTGGAAGTGGTCGGCGGCGTCGCCGGAGGGCTCGACCATGGGCGAGTCGGGGGCGTGCTCCATCGCCCACCAGTTGCTCGTGGTGTTGTTGCCCTCCACCTGATGGGCGGCGGTCGCGGCGCCCCAGAGGAAGCCGTCGGGGAATGCGAGCACGGATGCGCTCCTCTCTCTTTCTTGCAGATCTCCCGGCGCGGTTCAGCGCGCGCGGGAGGGGTTGGGCACGGCGTCGAGCAGCTCGACCGTGTACGGGTCCTCGGGGTGCTGGAGCACGTGCGAGGTCTCGCCGCGCTCCACGACCCGTCCGCCGTTGAGCACCAGGATGTTCTCGGTGACCAGGCGCGCGCTCAGCAGGTCGTGCGTGATGTAGAGCATGCTGATGCCCCAGCGCTCACGCAGGTCCTCCAGCAGCGCGAGCACGCCGGCACGCAGCGACACGTCGAGCATCGACACGGGCTCGTCGGCGATCAGCACCTGCGGGTCGCTCGCGAGCGCACGGGCGATCACGACACGCTGCCGCTGTCCGCCGGAGAGCTGGTGCGGCAGCTTGGCCGCGAACTGCTCGACGGGCGTGAGGCCGACGGTCTCCAGCAGTTCGAGCACGCGCGCCCGCGCCTCGGTGCCGCGCAGCGTCGTGTAGTTGCGGATCGGGCGGGACAGCGCATACTCGACCGTGTGCAGCGGGTTCAGGGCCGCATACGGGTCCTGGAACACCATCTGCACGTCCTTGCGGAGGTCGCGCAGGCCCCGGCGCTTCAGTGCGGCGACGTCGGTGTCGCCGAAGCGGATCGTGCCGGCGGTGGGCTTCTCGACGCCGGTGAGCATCTTCGCGATCGTCGACTTGCCCGACCCCGAGGCGCCGACCAGCGCGAGGGCCTCCCCCGGCTCCAGCCGGAAGGACACGTCGTCGACCGCGACCACCGGCTCCTGCCCGCGCCGCGGCGCCGGGTACCGCTTGGTGACGCCGTCCACCACGATCGCGGCGTCCGCGCGCCGGGTGTCGCGCGCAGACACGGTCGGCAGGGTCTCGGTGACGTCGGTGCGGCTGCGGCCCTCGCGGCGGCGGGTGCCCACATCGAGGAACCCGGGGATCTCGATCTTCTCCGCCCGGGGGTCGGCGTAGTGGCTCAGCAGCATGCGCGTGTACTCGTCCTGCGGACGGTGCAGGATGTCGTGGCTCGGGGCGTCCTCCACGATGCGGCCCTCGTGCATCACCATGACCCGGTCGGTGGCCTCGAGCACGATGCCGAGGTCGTGGCTGATGAGGATCGCCGTGAACCGCTCCGACCGCTGCAGCTCCTGGATCGTGTCCATCACCGCATGCTGCACGAGCACGTCGAGGGCCGTGGTCGGCTCGTCGAACACCATGAGCTGCGGCTCCAGCGACAGCGCGAGGGCGATCGAGGCGCGCTGCCGCATGCCGCCCGAGAGCTCCCCGGGGTAGCGGTCGAGCACCTCGGGCTTCAGTCCGACCTTGCCCACGAGCTCGCGGGCCCTGGCCTCACGGGCCTCGCGGGGCACATGTCCGTGCGCGGCGAAGATGTCGCGGAAGTGACCTGCGACCGTGCGCACGGGGTTGAGCGCGTTCATGCCCGACTGCAGCACCATCGCGAAGCCGCCCTGCCGCTGGCGGCGCAGTCCCTCGGCGTCGAGCTCGCGGATGTCGCGCCCGTCGAACAGGATGCGACCGCCGCTGATGCGCGCCGGGGGCTTCTGCAGCCGGGTCAGCGCGAACCCGAGCGTGGACTTGCCCGACCCGGACTCGCCGACGAGTCCGACGAACTCGCCGCGTCGCAGCGTGAACGACACGTCGTGCACGGCCTGCACGGGCTGCTGCCCCGGGGAGGCGTACTCGACGGACAGGTTCTGCACGTCGAGGAGGATTCCGGCGTTGCTATCCGAGGTGTGCGCGGTCATGGCGCTCATCGCCCCTTCCCTTCCCGCAGGCGCGGATTGGAGATGCCGTCCACGCCGAAGTTGATGAGTGTGAGGCTGAGGGCCAACAGGGCGATGCACAGACCGGGGGCGAACAGCAGCAGCCACTGCCCGGTGAGCAGCGAGTTGGAGTTCTGCGCCCAGTAGAGCATGGTGCCCCAGCTGACGATGCTGGAGTCGCCGAGGCCGAGGAACTCCAGGCCCGCCTCCGCCAGGATCGCCGCGGTGGCCGCGCCGAACAGGGTCCCCGCGATGATCGAGGTCATGTTCGGGAGGATCTCGCGGAACACGATGCGGGCCCTGCTGTCGCCGGAGAACTGGGCCGAGGTGACGAAGTCGTTGCCGCGCAGCGACTGGGTCTGGCTGCGCAGCACGCGCGCGCCCCACGCCCATCCGGTGACCACGATCACGGCGATGATCATGAGGATGCCGCCGTTCTGCAGGTACGCGGCGATCACGATCATGAGCGGCAGGCCGGGGATCACGAGGAACAGGTTCACGATGAACCCGACGACCTCGCCGGCGAAGCCGCGCATGTACCCCCAGCTCAGGCCGATCAGCACCGCGACGATCGTGGAGAGGATGCCGGCGGCGAAGCCGACCAGCAGACTCACCTGCGCACCGTAGATCAGCTGGCTGAGCACGTCCTCGCCCGCGGCGGTCGTGCCGAGCCAGTGCTCCCACGACGCGTCGGCGTTGCGCTCGAAGCCGTTCTCCTTCGGGCCGTACGGCGCGAGGAGCGGCGCGAACACCGCGACCAGGACGAAGAAGGCGAGGATGCACAGCCCGAGCCGTGCCTTGCCGTTGGCCCACAGGGTGCCGACCATGCGCCCGAAGGAGCGCCACGGGCTGGGGGCAGCGATCCGATCGGCCGGGATCTTGACGTTCATGGTGGAGGTCATCGTCTGGTCCTCGGGTCGAGCACGCAGTGCAGGCGGACGGGGAAAGGAGGGATCATCATCGGCGCGTCCTCGGGTCGAGCACCCCGTAGAGGATGTCCACGAGGAAGTTGGCGATGAGCACGCTCACGGTGATCATCAGGAACAGCGCCTGCATGAGCGGGTAGTCCTGCCCGATCACGGCGTTGAACAGCAGGTAGCCGATGCCCGGATAGCCGAACACCTGCTCCACGAGGATCGACCCGCCCACCACGCCGCCGAGCGTGAGCCCGAAGCCGGTGAGGTTCGGCAGGATCGCGTTGCGCGCGGCGTAGCGGAGCGCGATCGTGCGCCCGCGCAGCCCGTTGGCCTCACCGAAGGTGATGTAGTCCTCGCCGAGCGTGTTGATCATGGCGTTGCGCATCCCGATGATCCAGCCGCCGAGCGACGTGAGCAGGATCGTCAGCGCCGGCAGGAACGCGTGACGCACCAGATCGACGATGAAGTCCCACGTGAACCCGGGCGTCGTGGTCGCCGAGTAGGCGCCGGTCGTCGGGAACCAGTGCAGCACGTACCCGAGGAAGAACAGCAGCAGCAGCGCGGTCCAGAAGTACGGGAAGGTGCTGAGGAACGAGCCGGTCAGCGTGGGCAGCGAGTCGAGCCAGGTGCCGCGCCGCCACGCGGCCATCACGCCGATGAGGGTGCCGATCACGAACGCGAGGATCGTGACGATGCCCACCAGGCCCAGCGTGTACGGCAGCGCCGTGGACACCATGCTCGACACCGACTGCGGGTAGAACGTGTACGAGACGCCGAAGTCGAGCCGTACGACCTGACCGAGGTAGGCGACGTACTGGTCCCACAGCGAGCCGGTCGGCACGCCGAGCTGCGCCTCGATCGCGGCCCTGGTCGCATCCGACACGGGTCCGTTCTGCGAGAGCTTGGCGATTGCGGCGTCGGCGGGCGAGCCGGGCATCATGCGCGGGAGGAAGAAGTTCAGCGTGACCGCGGCCCACAGGGTCAGCACGAACAGGCCGAGTTTCTGGGCGACGTACTTCACTGGTCGTCTCCGTTCACTCGCTTCAGGTGGGTGAAGATCATCAGGGGCGCCGAGTCGTAGTTCTGCGGGATCATGTACGGGTCGTCGGCGGACGGCCACCCGGTGAACTTCGCGTCGTTGAACAGGCCCCAGATGCCGCCGTAGTACATGCCGATCACGGGCAGCTCGTCGTACACGATGTTCTGCAGCTCGTGCACGATCTCGCCCTGGCGCTGCGGGTCGACCGTCGCGCGGTACTCCGCGAGCAGCGCATCGGCCTCCGGCGAGCGGTAGCGCTCGAAGTTGTTCGTGGTCGACTCCCCGGACGGCACGTAGAAGTCGCTGGAGAGCAGGCTGTTGAACGCCTGGTAGACGTCGCCGTTGCCCATGCCGCCGATCGCCATCTCGAAGTCGCCGTTGCCGATCGCGCTCTGGTAGCCCGCGGGCTGCGGCAGCTTCAGCGAGACCTTGATGCCGATGTCTCCGAGCTGGCGCTGCACGGTCTGCGCGGCGCGGGTCCAGTCGGAGAAGCCGTTCGCGGTGGTGAGCGAGAACTCCAGCTGCTCGCCGTCCGGCCCCACCAGCCGATCGCCGTCGAGCGTGTAGCCGGACTCGGCGAAGGCGGCGAGCGCGGCGTCCTCGTCCTGCGCGATCATGCCCGCGTCGGGGATCTCGGGGTCGAGGTACTGCTCCTGGTTCGGCAGGATCAGGCCGGTCTGGCCGGCGGGCTTCATGTAGCCCTCGGACGCGGTCTCGGCGATCTCCTCGCGGTCGAGCGCGAGCGCGATGCCGCGGCGCACGTTGACGTCGTCGAACGGGGCGACCTCGAGGTTCGGCACCAGCGAGATCACGCCGCCCGGCGGGAACCACCAGGTGTTGTCCGGGCTGGCCGCGCCCCACGTGCCCTCCACGTCGGAGATGAACGCGTACGCCCAGTCGTAGCCGCGCGTGACGGTGTCGAGCTGGCTGTTGGTCGCCGGGAGGATGATGTGCTCGATCTCGATCCGGTCGGCCTGCCAGTAGTCGGGATTGCGGTCCATCGAGTACTGCTGATCGTTGTAGTTGCCGAGCACGAACGGGCCGGTGCCGACCGGATCCTCGTTGCGCCAGGTGCCCGGATCCTGCACGTCCTTCCAGATGTGCTCCGGCACGATCATGGTCTGGCCGAGGATCGACAGCGACGGGGCGTCCTCGCTCTGCAGGTGGAAGACCACGTCGGAGCCGTCGACCTCGACCGAGTCGATGTGCTGCCAGGCGCCCTTGATGTCGAGAGACGGCTCATCCTTCAGCAGCTGGAACGTGAAGGCGACGTCGTCGGCCGTGAAGTCCTCGCCGTCGCTCCACTCGACCCCGTCGCGCAGCGTCATCACGATCGTGCGGGCGTCGGGCTGCGACCACGCGGAGGCCAGCCACGGGTTGAGCTCGCCGTCGAGCGGGTTCACCAGGATCAGCGGCTCGTAGATCCACCGCGAGGCGGTGCGCGTGTTGGTCAGGTACGGGTTGAAGTTCTTCGTGAAGAACGGGTTGCCGTGGTCGGCGTTGATCAGCATCGTGTCCTCGCCGATGGAGGGGTCGGGCTGGGAGCTGATCTGGATGCTGCAGCCGCTGAGCGCGATCGCCGCGGCCGCGAGCCCCACGACGGCGGCTCTGCGCCAGCGTCGGAAGGTGTGCGTCTCTGCCACTGGGGGACCTCATGTCGTCTCTGTCATGATGGGCGCCCCACGGGTCGGAGCGTCCGTCGGCCGAAGCCGCATGAGCGAGTGTAAGCGCATACATTTGTGATCGGCAACCCCTTGACACCGCGCTCCCGTCCGTTCGAGGCGCGTCAGGAGGGTCGCGCGGAGCTCTCCCGCAGGAGGATCTGCAACGGCAGCCGCACCACCGCGGGCGGGGCCTCCGGCTCCTCCAGCCGGCGCGCCAGCACCTGCACCGCGGCGCGGCCCAGCTCGATCATCGGCTGCCGGATCGTCGTCAGCGGGGGGACGGAGAGGGCGGCGGCGTCGATGCCGTCGAACCCGGTCACGAGCACGTCGTCGGGCACGCGCACGCCCGCGCGGTGCAGCACGTCGACGACCCCCAGCGCCATCTGGTCGTTCGCCGCGACCACCGCGGACGGGGGTGCGCCGTCGCGCAGCAGCTCCTCGGCCGCGCGCCGCCCCGACGCCCGCGTGAAGTCGCCGCGCAGCAG
>NZ_SSDM01000271.1:0-3885 GCF_004794375.1 Microbacterium sp. K35
CCGCCGCCGCCGCCGGCTATGCGACCGTGATCGGCGTGGACCGCGGCACCGGTGCCGACGCGCTGCGCGCCGCCGGCGCCACGCACGTGGTCGACGACCTCGCCGCCCTGCTTCCCGACACCCGCACCGACATCCCGGAGACCGCATGATCGACCGCGACCGCTTCCCCGTCGACCCGTGGCGTCTGATCGAGACGCACTACTCGGAGGAGGGTGTCGGCGAGACGCTGTTCTCGGTCGGCAACGGCTACCTCGGCCTGCGCGGCAACCACATCGAGGGCCGCGGTGCGCACGAGCACGGCACCTTCATCAACGGGCTGCACGAGACCTGGCCGATCCGCCACGCCGAGCAGGCCTACGGCTTCGCCGAGGTGGGGCAGACCATCGTGAACGCGCCGGACGCCAAGGTGATGCGGCTGTACGTCGACGACGAGCCGATCTCGCTCGACGACGCCGACGTGCGCGAGTACGCCCGCACCCTCGACATGCGCACGGGCGTGCTGGAGCGTCGCGTGGTGTGGGAGACGCCGTCGGGCAAGCGGGTCCGCATGCGGGATCAGCGGCTGGTGAGCTTCGAGGAGCGTCACCTCGCGGTGCTGCGCCTCGAGGTCGTGGTGGAGAACGCGGATGCGCCCGTCACGATCAGCTGCCAGCTGCTGAACCGCCAGGACGGCGCCGGTGTTTACGCGGGGACGCCGATCGGAGCCAAGAGCGGCGCGGGCTTCGACCCGCGCAAGGCGGAGCGCATCGCCGACCGGGTGCTGGAGCCCGCGGAGCACTGGCAGGACGGGCTGCGCTCGGCGCTGTCGTACCGGGTCGCGGCGTCGGGCATGACCGTCGCGGTGGTGGCCGACCACATCGTCGAGACCGAGAACCAGTACAACGCCAGGACTCTGTGCGAGCCGGACATCGCGAAGAACGTGTTCCGGGTGCAGGCCAAGGCGGGCGTGCCGATCACCATCACGAAGCTCGTCAGCTACCACACCTCGCGGGGCGTGCCGACGCGGGAGCTGGTCGACCGGTGCCGTCGTTCGCTCGACCGCGCGACCGATGAGGGCGTGGAGTCGGTGTTCCGGCGGCAGCGCGAATGGCTCGACGCGTTCTGGGAGCGCAGCGACGTGCAGATCGGCGGGCGTGACGACCTGCAGCAGGCCACCCGCTGGTGCCTGTTCCAGCTCGCGCAGGCTTCGGCGCGCGCGGACGGGGCCGGCGTCCCGGCGAAGGGCCTCACGGGCTCGGGCTACAGCGGCCACTACTTCTGGGACACCGAGATCTACGTGCTCCCGTTCCTGACCTACACGACCCCGCGGTGGGCGTACAACGCGCTGCGCGCCAGGGTGAAGATGCTTCCCGCCGCCCGTCGGCGGGCGGCGCAGCTCAACGAGGCGGGCGCGCTGTTCCCGTGGCGCACGATCAACGGCGAGGAGGCGTCGGCGTACTACGCGGCCGGCACGGCGCAGTACCACATCAACGCCGACATCAGCTTCGCGCTGGGCAAGTACGTGCGCGCGACGGGCGACGAGGCGTTCCTGCGCCGCGAGGGTGCCGACATCGCGATCGAGACGGCGCGGCTGTGGGCGACGCTCGGATTCTGGCGCGGTGCGCGGCTGGTCGAGCAGTCGGACGCGGGTGACGGCCTGCAGACGTTCCACATCCACGGCGTCACGGGGCCGGACGAGTACACGACGGTCGTGAACGACAACCTGTACACGAACGTCATGGCGCGCTACAACCTCCGCTACGCGGCCAAGGTGGTGCGCGAGATCCGCGACAGCTACCCCGAGGACTACGCGGCACTGGTCGAGCGCACGGGGCTGGGGTCGGGCGAGGCGGAGTCGTGGGAGCGGGCGGCCGAGGCCATGTACATCCCGTACAGCGAGAGCCTGGGCATCCACCCGCAGGACTCGCTGTTCCTGGAGCGCGAGGTGTGGGATCTGGCGAACACGCCGGCGGATCAGCGGCCGCTGCTGCTGCACTTCCACCCGCTGGTCATCTACCGGTTCCAGGTGCTGAAGCAGGCCGACGTGGTGCTGGCGCTGTTCCTGCAGGGCAACCACTTCACGCCGGAGGAGAAGAAGGCCGACTTCGACTACTACGACCCGCTGACCACGGGCGACTCGACGCTGTCGGCCGTGGTGCAGTCGATCCTGGCCGCGGAGGTGGGGTACCAGGATCTGGCGCAGAAGTACTTCGAGCAGTCGCTGTTCGTCGACCTGCACGACCTGCACCACAATGCGTCGGACGGCGTGCACGTGGCCTCGGCCGGCGGGGTGTGGACGGCGCTGGTGTGCGGCTTCGGCGGCATGCGCGACTACGCGGGCGACCTGAGCTTCGACCCGCGGCTCCCGGCGGGGTGGCCGTCGCTGTCGTTCCCGCTGCAGTGGCAGGGGTCGGCGCTCACCGTGACGGTCACGCGCGAGGAGCTGCGGGTCGAGGTGCGCAGCGGCCCTCCGGTGCCCTTCAGCGTGCGTGACACCGCGTACTTCGCGACGCTGGAGGACCCGGCGGTGGTGCGGCTGGCCGACCAGGGGCCCGTGATCGCCGGGCGGCCGACGCTGCGGGAGTTCGCCGATGCGCGGCGCGACGACGGCACGCGCCTGTCGGCCTCGGTGCCGGTGATCACGACCGCGATTCCGGTCGTCGAGCCGATCGACTGAGCCGGGCCGCGCCTCCTCCGTCGAGGAGGGGGCGCGACCCGCCGAACGTCGGTGGCACGCCGTAGGCTGGGGTGGTGACCACAGCCCTCTACCGCCGCTACCGCCCCGAGACGTTCGGCGAGATGATCGGGCAGTCGCAGGTGACCGATCCGCTCATGACGGCGCTGCGCGGAGACCGCGTGGGTCACGCCTACCTCTTCTCCGGTCCCCGCGGCTGCGGCAAGACCACGTCGGCCCGCATCCTGGCGCGCTGCCTGAACTGCGCCGAGGGCCCGACCGACACCCCGTGCGGCACGTGCCCGAGCTGCGTGGAGCTGTCCCGCGCGGGCGGCGGGTCGCTCGACGTGGTGGAGATCGACGCGGCGAGCCACAACGGCGTCGACGATGCCCGCGACCTGCGCGAACGGGCCACCTTCGCCCCGAGCCGTGACCGCTACAAGATCTTCATCCTCGACGAGGCGCACATGGTCACGCCGCAGGGGTTCAACGCGCTCCTGAAGCTGGTGGAGGAGCCGCCGGAGCACGTGAAGTTCATCTTCGCGACCACCGAGCCCGAGAAGGTCCTCGGCACCATCCGCTCGCGCACGCACCACTACCCGTTCCGGCTCGTGCCGCCCGCCGCGATGCTCGAGTACGTCGAGAAGCTGTGCGCCGAGGAGGGCGTGGTCGTCGAGCAGGGCGTGCTGCCGCTCGTCGTGCGTGCGGGCGGCGGCAGTCCCCGCGACACGCTGTCGCTGCTCGACCAGCTGATCGCCGGGTCCGACTCCCCGGCCGGGTCGGAGACGGTCACCGTGGGCTACGCGCGCGCCGTGGCACTGCTCGGCTACACGCACGGGGCGCTGCTCGACGAGATCGTCGATGCGCTCGCCGCGGGCGATGCCGCCGCGGCCTTCCCCGCGATCGACCGCGTGGTGCAGACCGGGCAGGATCCGCGGCGCTTCGTCGACGACCTGCTCGAACGCCTGCGCGACCTGATCGTGATCGCCGCCGTGGGCTCGGGGGCGTCCGCGGTGCTGCGCGGCATCGCGGAGGACGAGCTCGACCGCATGCGCCGCCAGGCCGAGGCGTTCGGGGCGCTCCGGCTCTCGCGCACGGCCGACGTCGTGAGCGCGGCCCTCGACGACATGTCCGGCGCCACGTCGCCCCGCCTCCACCTCGAGCTCATGGTCGCGAGAGTGCTGGCGGAGGCCTCGGGCGCGGGCGCTGCTCCCGGCACCGCGTCGTCCGCG
>NZ_SSDM01000272.1:0-37278 GCF_004794375.1 Microbacterium sp. K35
ACGCCGGCCGCGGGGCCCCGTCGTCGCCGGCGTGATCGGCGCGGTCGCCGTGGTCGCGGCCCTCGCGATCACCCAGGTGTCGGCAGCGCTCGGTTTCGATGACGCATCGGCGCGCGTCGAAACAGCCGCGCGCGCCGTGGACGCTCAGCGTTCGGAGGTCGATCACCGGTACGCCGCTCTGCTGGAGTCCACGGACGCCGGTCACGTGATCCTCGACACCGGCAGTCCGACTCTCCCGGTGCCGGAGGAATCCTGGTCGGCCCTCACCGCCGCGGTCGCGGACGGCGAGGGGATCGGAGCGGCCGTGGAGGACGCCGTGGCGGCCGATCGACCGCCCGCACGCGACAAACCGGCCTGGTTCTGGGAGCTCTTCGGCACCACCGCCCAGTTGGAGGACGACGAACGGGCGCTCGATGAGCTCGACGCGAACCTCGAGCGGGCGTCGGCGGACGCCTCGCGCGGACGGGACGCCGTGGCCGAGAGCGGACTGGCCGTGCTCGCGACGGCAGGGCAGGCGGCGACCGCGTTCGAGGCGGCGCACGTGTCGGCTCGCAACGATGCCGTGATCGCCCTGCGCGACGCCGCGGCCGACGTCGCCGCCGTGACGACCATCGACGACACCGCGGTCGCGGCCTACGTCGCGCTGCAGGATGCGGCGGCCCAGGTCGTCGCCACCGAGGCGGCGGAGTTGAGCGAGAAGGACGGCCCCCTCCGCGGCGCACGCCTCGAGATCGAGGCGTTCGCCCGGTCGCTGGCCCCCGGAGTGCTCCTGGAGTTCGACTGGGCCGCGACCGTCAACGGCGCGGGCGCCAACGGCAGCATGGGCGGCTACACCACGTGGTGGTGGGACGAGCCGGGTCGCGCCGTCATCCAGCTGTCCGACTCGGTCGCCCAGCAGTGGCCCGCCGATCGGAGCAAGGCGCTCGTCGCGCACGAGGTGGGACATGCCATCAGCGTCAAATGCCAGGGCATGTACGACTCCTCCACCCAGGACAGCATCGAGAAGTGGGCGACGGCCTGGGCGATCAGCATGGGCTTCACCGACGACGCGAACGGCGTCTGGGCCTACGGCTACCCGCCGCAGAACTACATCGACGCGGCCGCCGGCTGCCGCTGACGGAAACAGAGAACCGCCACGGATGATCCGTGGCGGTTCTCAGTTCGACTCGGCGTCTGTTCGACTCAGCGGGAGGTCACTGCCCCCGGCGCTCACGCAGCTGCGTCAGCGCGTCTTCGAGGAGCTGTACGGCCTCCTCGTCGGTGCGACGCTCCTTCACATACGCGAGGTGCGTCTTGTAGGGCTCCGTCTTGGCGACGGCGGGAGGGTTCTCCTTGTCGCGCCCCGCGGGAAGGCCCGACTGCGGGTGGTCGATGATCTCGGGGATCTCCTCCTCGGGCAGACCGGCCGCGAAGTAGCGGACCGTCTCATTGCCGAGGCCGTCCCAGTACGTGACGGCGATGCGGTCGGCGTGGTAGCCGTGGTCCTGCTCGCCCATCGGGCCGGAGCCCACCCGGGTACCGCGGATCGCGTTTCCACCGGTAGCCATCAGATCACCTCGAACTTCGTGATGAGGCCCAGCGCGACGATGGCGACGAACCACGTGAGCGCCAGGACGACGGTGAAGCGGTTGAGGTTCCGCTCCGCGAGACCGGAGGAACCCACCGCGGTGGTCATGCCTCCGCCGAACATGTCGGACAGGCCGCCACCGCGACCCTTGTGCAGGAGGATGAGGAGAGTCAGCAGCACGCTGGTGATACCCAGCACGACCTGCAGGACGAACTCGAGAATTGCCACGAGAAAGAGCCTTTCGCTGGGGCCGGAGCGCCCCCGTAACGGTCAAGTATACGGTGCAGCGGGGCCGCAGCCCCGCCGCACTCACACGCCGACGTGCTTCTCGAAACGGATGATCGCGGCGAACTCGTCGACGACGAGGCTCGCCCCGCCGACCAGGGCGCCGTCCACATCGGGCTCCCGCATGAAGCTGGCGATGTTCGCCGCCTTCACCGAGCCGCCGTAGAGGATGCGCGTACGCGCCGCCGCCTCGTCGCCCAGGACCTTCGCGATCACCCCGCGCAGCGCGGCGCACACGTCCTGCGCCTGCTGCGGGGTCGCGGCCTGACCGGAACCGATCGCCCACACGGGCTCGTACGCGACGACGATGTCCGCCGACGGCGAGACGCCCTGCAGCGCCGCCTCCAGCTGACCGGCCGGAACCGCGCTCGCCCCGAACTTCTCCAGGTCCTCCGCGGTCTCGCCCACGCAGATCACCGGCACCAGGCCGTGCTTCAGCGAGGCCTTCACCTTGGCGGCGACGACCTCGTCGGTCTCGTCGTGGTACTCGCGACGCTCGGAGTGACCGATGATGACGTAGGTCGCGTCGAGCTTCGACAGGAACGCGCCGGAGATCTCGCCGGTGTACGCGCCCGAGTCGTGCGCCGACACATCCTGCGCACCGAAGGCGAACGGGATCTTGTCGGCGTCGATCAGCGTCTGCACGCTGCGGATGTCGGTGAAGGGCGGGAACACCGCGACCTCCACCGAGCCGTCCTCGTGCTTCGCATCCTTCAACGTCCAGTGCAGCTTCTGCACGAACGCGACCGCCTGCAGGTGGTCGAGGTTCATCTTCCAGTTGCCCGCGATCAGCGGGGTACGGGAGCTCACGCCCATCCGAGGACCTCCAGCCCAGGTAGTTTCTTGCCCTCGAGGAACTCGAGGCTCGCTCCGCCTCCGGTCGAGATGTGACCGAAGCGGTCGTCGGCGAAGCCGAGCTGGCGCACGGCAGCCGCCGAGTCGCCGCCGCCGACCACGCTGAGGCCGTCGACCTCGGTCAACGCCTGCGCCACGGCCTTGGTGCCCGCCGCGAAAGCCGGGAACTCGAACACGCCCATCGGCCCGTTCCAGAACACCGTCTTGGATCCGCGGATCACCTCGGCGAAACGGGCCGCCGTCTCCGGACCGATGTCCAGGCCGATGCCCGACGCTCCGAACGCGGTCTCCTCGATCGCGTCCGCGGCCGCCACCTCGTGCGCCGCGTCCGCCGAGAAGGACGCCGCCACGACCACATCGGTCGGGAGCACCAGTTCGACGCCGCGCTCCTGCGCCTCCGCGATGTAGCCGCGCACCGTGTCGAGCTGATCCTCCTCGAGGAGGCTCGACGCCACCGGGTGGCCCTGCGCCTTGAGGAAGGTGAACAGCATGCCGCCGCCGACCAGGATGCGGTCGACACGCGGCAGCAGGTGCGAGATCACGCCGAGCTTGTCGCTCACCTTGGAGCCGCCGAGCACGACCGCGTAGGGCCGCTCCGGGTTCTCGGTGAGGCGGTCGAGCACGTCGAGCTCAGCCGCGATCAGCAGGCCCGCCGCCGAGGGCAGACGCTTCGCGAGCTCGTACACGCTCGCCTGCTTGCGGTGCACCACGCCGAAGCCGTCCGAGACCAGCACGTCTCCCAGCTCGGCGAGCTGACCGGCGAACGCCTCGCGCTCCGCCTCGTCCTTCGACGTCTCCCCCGGGTTGAACCGGAGGTTCTCGATCACCACGACCCCGCCGTCCTCCAGGGAGGCGACCGCGTCCTTCGCGGATTCCCCGACGGTGTCGCGCGCGAACGCGACGGGAGCGCCGAGGAGCTCGGACAGACGCTGAGCCACGGGCTCCAGGCTGTACTGCGGGTCGGGGGCACCGTCGGGGCGGCCGAGGTGCGAGCAGACGATCACGCGGGCGCCCGCGTTGATCAGCGTGTTCAGGGTCGGCAACGAGGCCCGAACGCGGCCATCGTCCGTGATGACCCCGTCCCGCAGGGGGACATTGAGATCACAACGGACGATGACGCGCTTGCCCTCGAGCGACCCCAGGGAGTCCAGGGTGCGCAGAGTCATGTGTCTGAGCTTAGAGGCGCTCGGCCACGTACTCGGTCAGGTCGACGAGACGGTTGGAGTAGCCCCACTCGTTGTCGTACCAGCTCGAGACCTTGATCAGGTTGCCGCTGACGTTGGTGAGCGTGGCGTCGAAGATCGACGAGTGCGGGTTGTGCACGATGTCGCTCGACACGATCTGGTCCTCGTTGTACTGCAGGTAGCCCGCGAGACGACCGTCGGCGGCAGCCTTCTTGTAGGCCTCGTTGACCTCCTCGACCGTGAGGTTCTCGCGGTCGGTGATCAGCGTGAGGTCGACGATCGAGCCCGTGGGGACCGGAACGCGGTACGACGAGCCGCTGAGCTTGCCGTTCAGCTCGGGCAGCACGAGACCGATCGCCTTGGCCGCACCGGTCGACGCCGGAGTGATGTTGATCGCGGCGGCGCGTGCACGACGCAGGTCCTTGTGCGGGCCGTCCTGCAGGTTCTGGTCGGCCGTGTAGGCGTGCGCGGTCATCATGAAGCCGCGGTCGATGCCGAAGGCGTCGTTGAAGACCTTCGCCAGCGGCGCGAGGCAGTTCGTGGTGCACGAGGCGTTGGAGATGATGTGGTCCGTCTCCGGGTTGTACGTCTCCTCGTTGACGCCCATCACGATGGTGCGGTCGTCGCCCGTGGCGGGAGCCGAGATGAGGACCTTCTTCGCGCCGGCCTCGATGTGCTTGCGTGCCGCGTCGGCGTTGGTGAAGAAACCGGTCGACTCGATGACGATGTCGACGCCCAGCTCGCCCCACGGAAGGTTGGCGGGGTCGCGCTCAGCGAACGCCTTGATCTCCTTGCCGTCGACGGTGATGCTGTCCTCGTCGTAGCTGATCTGCGCGTCGAGGACGCCGCCGACCGAGTCGTACTTCAGGAGGTGCGCCAGGGTCTTGTTGTCGGTGAGGTCGTTGACCGCGACGATCTCAAGGTCTGCTCCCTGCGCGAGCGCCGCGCGGAAGTAGTTGCGTCCGATGCGGCCGAAGCCGTTGATACCGATCTTGACAGACACTCAGGTCTCCCTGTTTCTCATGCGCCGGAGACCGCTGTCGAAGCGGGCGCCATGCGCGGGTTTTTTGGCTGAGATGGCGCCCCGACGAGCCGTGGGCCCGCCGGGACGCGACCCGGTTACGACAGTACCAGCAGGCCGTTCGTCTGCTTGCGGGCGACCTCGAGGCGCTGGGCGACGTTCTCCCAGTTCGCGATGTTCCATGCGGCCTTGACGTAGTCGGCCTTCACGTTCAGGTAGTCGAGGTAGAACGCGTGCTCCCACATGTCGAGCTGGAACAGCGGGATCGTGCCCTGCGCCGTGTTCGACTGCTGGTCGAACAGCTGCTGGATGATCAGGCGCGAGCCGATCGAGTCCCAGCTGAGGACGGCCCAGCCGGACCCCTGGATGCCGGTCGCGGCAGCCGTGAAGTGCGCCTGGAACTTCTCGAACGAACCGAAGTACTCGTCGATGGCGGCCTTCAGCTCGCCCTCCGGCTGACCGCCGCCGTTGGGCGACAGGTTGGTCCAGAAGATCGAGTGGTTGACGTGACCGCCGAGGTTGAACGCGAGGTCCTTCTCGAGCTTGTTCACGTTCGCCAGGTTGCCGCTCTCGCGGGCCTCGGCCAGCTGCTCGAGCGCGGTGTTCGCGCCGGCGACGTAGGTCGCGTGGTGCTTGTCGTGATGCAGCTCCATGATCTTGCCGCTGATGTGCGGCTCGAGGGCTGCGAAGTCGTACGGGAGGTCGGGGAGGGTGTAGGTCGCCATATCGCTTTCATCCAATCCGCGCCGCGCCCGCGGCGCTTGCCGATCCTCCGCGCCACCGATGTGCGGCGTGGAGCGGACGTCTCTCATCCTAGTGAGGACAACACCGGGTCGGACCGGATCCTTCCTCCCGTTGACGACGGCCCGCCACCCCGGGTAGGGGCGACGGGCCGTCGGAGCAGAGGCGGGTGGATCAGACGTCGAGCCCGGCGGGGACAGCGGCCTCCGTGCCGGGGATGCCCTCCTGCTGGGCGCGCTTGTCTGCCATGGCGAGAAGACGACGGATGCGACCGGCGACCGCGTCCTTGGTGAGGGGCGGGTCGGCGTGGTGGCCGAGCTCGTCGAGGCTGGCGTCCCGGTGCGCGAGGCGCAGCTCGCCGGCGACCCGCAGGTGATCGGGAACCTCGTCGGCGAGGATCTCCAGCGCGCGCTCCACACGGGCGCACGCGGCCACCGCCGCCTGCGCGGAACGCCGCAGGTTCGCGTCGTCGAAGTTGACCAGGCGGTTCACGCCCGCGCGCACCTCGCGACGCTGACGCAGCTCCTCCCACGCCAGCGCGGTACGGTGAGCGCCCATCTCGCTGAGGATCGTACGGATCGCCTCGCCCTCGCGCACCACGACGCGGGGCATGCCGCGGACCTCGCGCGCCTTCGCGGCGACGCCCAGACGGTGTGCGGCGCCCACGAGCGCCATCGCCGCCTCGGACGACGGGCAGGCGACCTCGAGCATCGCCGAACGGCCGGGCTCGCTGAGCGATCCGGCGGCCAGGAAGGCCCCACGCCACAGACCGGCGATCTCGGCGCGCGAACCCGTGGTGAGACGGTTCGGCAGGCCGCGGACCGGACGGCGACGCGGGTCGAGCAGGCCGGTCTGGCGGGCGAGGGTCTCCCCCTGCGCGATCACGCGCACGGCCCAGCGGGCGCCGTCGTTCGCGGTGCTCGACTGCACCTGCGCGATCTCCGGGCGCACGCCGTAGATCTCGGCGAGATCCCTGGCGACGCGGCGAGCGAGGGTCTCTGCATCGACCTCGGCCTCCACGGCCACACGGCCCGCGATGGAGTGCAGTCCACCGGCGAATCGGAGGATGGCTGTCACCTCCGCCACGCGCACCGTCGGGGGTGCATTGCGGATGCTGACGAGCTCAGCCTTGACGTCGGTGGTTAGTGCCACGACACTCCTTCACGTTCACGCGCCGGATCGCGACGCAAACCTCCAGCTTACTCGCCCGGGGGGCTATTCCCTGCCGAGGTCGCGGTGCCGCACGTTCACGGCGACCCCCGGAATCGCGGCGATCCTGCGGGCCAGCTCCTCGGACATCGCGACCGAGCGGTGCTTGCCGCCCGTGCATCCGATCGCGATCGTCGAGTGGCTCTTGTTCTCCCGCTGATACCCCTCGAGCACCGGCACGAGCGCCTTCGCATACGAATCGAGGAAGTCGGTCGCACCCTCGCGGGACAGCACGTACTCGCGGACCGTCTCATCCTGCCCGGTGAGGCCGCGCAGCTCCTCGTTCCAGTACGGATTCGGGAGGAAGCGCATGTCGGCGACCAGGTCGACGTCGGTGGGCAGCCCGTACTTGAAGCCGAAGCTGAGCAGCGTCACCCGATGCCGCGCCTCCCCCTCCTCCGAGAAGATGTCGGAGACCTGCGTCGCGAGCTGGTGGATGTTCAGCGCCGAGGTGTCGATCACCAGGTCGGCGGCCTCGCGGATGGGGGCCAGACGCGTCCGCTCCGTGCGGATGCCGTCGAGCAGAGTGCCATCGCCCTGCAGGGGGTGCGGGCGGCGCACCGACTCGAAGCGACGCACCAGGACGTCATCGGAGGCGTCGAGGAACAGCACCCGGATCTCGCCGCGCGTGCGCAGCAGTCGGGCGACACCCGGGAAATCGTCGAAGAGGTTGCGGCCGCGCACGTCGACCACGGCGGCGACCTTGGGCAGCGAATCGCCACCCATGCCGGTCAGGTCGAGCAGCGGCCGGAGGATCTGCGGAGGCAGGTTGTCGACGACATACCAGCCGAGATCCTCCAGTGCGTTCGCCGCCGTCGTCCGGCCTGCGCCGGACATCCCAGTGACGATGAGGAACTCGCCCTTCTCCCCGTCAGTCATCGCTCCCTGCTCCTTCTCCCCCTCGGTCTCCCAGCCTAGCGAGTGGACAGGTGCGAATGGATGGTCTGAGCGAGCACCGGACCGATCCCCTGTACCTCCTGGATCTGCGACGGGTCGGCGGCGCGGAGGGCCGTGACCGAGCCGAAGTGCTTGAGCAGCACCTTGATGCGAGAGGCGCCGAGCCCCGGAACCTCGGCGAGCACGCTGCCGATGTCTTTCTTGCGCCTCTTGCGCTGGTGCGTGATCGCGAAGCGGTGGGCTTCGTCTCGCAGTCGCTGGAGAAGGTAGAGGGCCTCGCTGGTGCGGGGCAGGATCACGGGGAAGTCGTCTCCCGGCAGCCACACCTCTTCAAGACGCTTGGCGATGCCGCACACGGCGATCTCGGTGTGCCCCGCGTCGTGGAGCGCGCGCGCGGCGGCCTCCACCTGCGGCTTCCCTCCGTCGACGAGGAGCAGCTGCGGCGGATACGCGAACCGCGGCTTGCGCCGTGCGGTCGCCTCGCCCAGGTCCTCCCCCACGACCTCGTCGGTGGTCGGGTCGAGGACCTCCTGCTCCTCCTCCGGCCGATCCAGGTGTGCGAGCCTGCGGCGCAGAACCTGGTACATCGAGTCGGTGTCGTCGGTCGTCTCGGCGATGTTGAACGACCGGTACTGGTCCTTGCGCGGAAGGCCGTCCTCGAACACGACCATCGAGGCGACCACGTTGGTGCCGCCGAGGTGCGAGATGTCGAAGCACTCGATGCGCAGCGGCGCCTCCTCCATGCCCAGCGCCTCCTGAAGATCGGTCAGCGCCTGGGTGCGCGCCACGTAGTCGCTCGTCCGGCGGGTCTTGTGCCGGATCAGCGCCTGCTGCGCGTTCAGCGTCGCGGTGCGCATCAGGTCGGCACGCTGACCCCGATGTGCGACCGCGATCTCGACCTTCTTGCCACGGCGTTCGCGCAGCCACTGCTCCAGCTCGGTCGCGTCGTCGGGGAGCGTCGGGACGAGGATCCGTCGCGGAACATCCTGCGCGTCGCCGTACGCCTGCTGGAGCACCTGGTCGACGAGCTCGGCACCCGTGATGTCGATCTCCTTCTCGATCGTGAGGGCACGGACACCGCGCACGCGGCCGCCGCGGATCACGAAGTGCTGCACGGCGGCGGCGAGCTCGTCTTCCGCGATGCCGAACAGGTCGGCGTCCTCATCGGCCGGCAGCACCAGGGCGCTCTTGCCGAGCACGGCCTCGATCGCGGACAGCTTGTCCCGGTACTTCGCGGCGGCTTCGTAGTCCATCGCGGCGGACGCGGCGAGCATGCGCTTCGTGAGCTCGCGGGTGAAGCGCTCGTCTCCGCCCGCCATGAACGCGATGAAGTCGTCGACCATCGCCCGGTGCTCCTCGATGGACACCGTCATCGAGCACGGCCCGCCGCACTTGCCGATCTGCCCGGGGAAGCACGGGCGCCCGGTCTGCATCGCCCTCTTGTAGCTCGCATCGCTGCAGGTGCGGATCGGGAAGGCCCTGATCATCAGGTCGATGGTCTCGTGCACCGCCCACACCTTGGGATACGGACCGAAGTACCGCGCCCCGGGGATCTTCCTGTTCCGGGTGACGATCACGCGGGGCGCCTCATCGGCGAGGGTGACCGCCATGAAGGGGTACGACTTGTCGTCGCGGTAGCGCACGTTGAACGGCGGATCGAACTCCTTGATCCACATGTACTCGAGCTGCAGCGAGTCGACGTCGGTGGGAACGACCGTCCACTCCACCGACGCAGCGGTCGTGACCATGCGCCGGGTGCGCTCGTGCAGCGTGCGCAGCGGGGCGAAGTAGTTCGACAGCCGCTGGCGCAGGTTCTTCGCCTTGCCGACGTAGAGCACCCGTCCGTTGGCGTCGCGGAACCGGTACACGCCGGGGTCGGTCGGGATCTCGCCCGTCCGCGGCTTGTACGGGAGCACGTCGGCCATCAGCTGGCCTTCCGCGCGGCGCGCCCCTCACCCAGGATCTCGGCGAGGAACTGCCCGGTGTGGCTCTCCTCGACGCGGGCGATCTGCTCCGGCGTACCGGTCGCGATGATCTGCCCGCCACCCGAACCGCCCTCCGGTCCGAGGTCGATCACCCAGTCCGCCGACTTGATCACGTCGAGGTTGTGCTCGATCACGATCACGGTGTTGCCCTTGTCGACGAGGCCGTTGAGCACCTCGAGGAGCTTGCGGACGTCTTCGAAGTGCAGACCCGTGGTCGGCTCGTCGAGCACGTAGATGCTGCGGCCGTTGCTGCGACGCTGGAGCTCCGTGGCGAGCTTGACGCGCTGCGCCTCGCCGCCCGAGAGCGTCGTGGCCGACTGCCCCAGCCGCACGTAGCCGAGCCCGACGTCGACGAGCGTCTTCATGTAGCGGTGGATCGCCTGGATCGGCTCGAAGAACTCCGCGGCCTCCTCGATCGGCATCTCCAGCACCTCGGCGATGTTCTTGCCCTTGTAGTGCACCGCGAGCGTGTCGCGGTTGTACCGCTTGCCGTGGCAGACCTCGCAGTCGACGTAGACGTCGGGCAGGAAGTTCATCTCGATCTTGATGGTGCCGTCGCCCGAGCACGCCTCGCAGCGGCCGCCCTTGACGTTGAAGCTGAAGCGACCGGGCTGATAGCCCCGCACCTTCGCCTCCGGCGTCTCGCTGAACAGGGTGCGGATGCGGTCGAACACGCCGGTGTACGTGGCCGGGTTCGAGCGCGGGGTGCGGCCGATCGGCGCCTGGTCGACGTGCACGACCTTGTCGAGGTTGTCGAGGCCGGTCACCCTGGTGTGCTTGCCCGGAACGGTCCGCGCACCGTTCAGTCGCGAAGCGAGCACCTGGTACAGGATGTCGTTCACGAGGGACGACTTGCCCGAGCCGCTGACGCCGGTGACGGCCGTGAGCACGCCCAGCGGGAAGTCCGCCGTGACGTTGCGCAGATTGTTCGCCCGCGCGCCGACCACGCTCAGCATGCGCTTCTTGTCGATCTTGCGACGCTTCGACGGCATCGGGATCGCCCGGCGCCCGGACAGGTAGTCGCCGGTCATCGAATCGCTGTCGCCGAGGAGCGCGCTGTACGGCCCCGAGTGCACAACGGTGCCGCCGTTCACTCCGGCGCCGGGACCGATGTCGACCACCCAGTCCGCCGCCTCGATGGTCTCTTCGTCGTGCTCCACCACGATGAGCGTGTTGCCCAGGTCGCGCAGCGTGAGCAGGGTCTCGATCAGCCGGCGGTTGTCGCGCTGGTGCAGGCCGATCGACGGCTCGTCGAGCACGTAGAGCACGCCCGTCAGGCCGGAGCCGATCTGCGTGGCGAGCCGGATGCGCTGCGCCTCGCCACCGGACAGTGACCCCGCCGAACGGCTGAGGTTGAGGTACGACAGCCCCACCTGGAGGAGGAAGTCGAGGCGCAGGCGGATCTCGCGCAGCACCTGGGCGGCGATCTTCGCCTCCCGCTCCGTGAGGTGCAGCTTCTCCATGAAGCCCCGCGCGTCGGCGAGGCTCAGGTGCGACACCTCGGCGATCGAGTGGCCGTGCACCTGCACCGCGAGCACCTCGGGCTTGAGGCGGTCGCCGTTGCACACGGGGCACGGCACCTCACGGAGGTACTCGCCCCAGCGGTTGCGCTGCGTGTCGGACTCGGCCTGGAGGTACTGCCGCTCGATGTAGGGCACGACGCCCTCGAACCCGGACGCGTACCGCATCTCCCGGCCGTAGCGGTTCTTCCACTTGACCGTGACCTTGTAGTTCTCGCCGCGGAGCACGGCCTCCTTGACGTCGGAGTGCAGCTCGCGCCACGGCGTGTCGAGCGAGAAGTCGAGGTCGCGCGCCAGCCCCTCGAGCAGGCGCTCGTAGTACTGGAAGAGACCCTTGCCCTGCGTGGTCCAGGGAATGATGACGCCCTCGCGGATCGAGAGATCTTCGTCGCCGAGCATCAGCTCGACGTCCACCGACATGCGCGTGCCCAGCCCGGAGCACGCGGGGCAGGCGCCGAACGGTGCGTTGAAGGAGAACGTGCGCGGCTCGATCTCGGTGAGGGTGAGGGCGTGGCCGTTCGGGCAGGCGAGCTTCTCGGAGAAGGTCTGCCAGGCGTCGTCGCCCTCGCCGTCGACGTAGTTGATCTGCACGACGCCACCCGCGAGTCCCAGGGCCGTCTCCACCGAGTCGGTGACCCGGCCCAGGATGTCGGGCGACGCCACCAGGCGGTCGACGACCACCGCGATGTCGTGCTTGTAGCTCTTCTTCAGCGTGGGCGGCTCGGCCAGCTGGATGAGGTCGCCGTCGACGATCGCGCGGGAGTAGCCCTTGGCGCCGAGCTCGCGGAAGAGGTCAACGAACTCGCCCTTCTTCTGCGACACGATGGGGGCGACGACCTGGTACCGGGTGCGCTCGGGCAGCTCCATGAGCTGGTCGGCGATCTGCTGCACCGTCTGACGCTGGATCTTCTCGCCGCACTCGGGACAGTGCGGCACGCCGATACGCGCCCACAGCAGGCGCATGTAGTCGTAGATCTCGGTGATGGTGCCCACGGTCGACCGCGGGTTGCGGTTGGTCGACTTCTGGTCGATCGACACCGCGGGACTCAGGCCCTCGATGAAATCGACGTCCGGCCGATCCACCTGGCCGAGGAACTGCCGCGCATAGGCGCTCAGCGATTCGACGTAGCGGCGCTGCCCCTCGGCGAAGATCGTGTCGAACGCCAGACTCGACTTCCCCGACCCGGACAGGCCGGTGAACACGACGAGGGAGTCGCGCGGGATGTCGATGTCGACGTTCTGGAGGTTGTGGACGCGGGCACCGCGGACACTGAGTTTTCCGGGGGAGGCAACGGGGACGATGGGCACCGAACAAGTCTACGAGGGGCCACGGACATCGGCTCCGCTAGGGGCGATCCCCTCCCGTCGACGGGGCCGCAACGGCCCGCGGGACGGGGCCGTTCTCCCGCCGCAGGACCAGCCATGCGACGACCACGACGACCAGGAGGAGTGACGCCGCCGCCGGGGCGAGCCAGGCCGCACCGCGCTCGACCTGCTCGGGCGACAACGCCCAGACGCCGAGCGCCAGCGACTGGGCCACCAGCTGGATCACGACGAACCGCACCGCCGTCGGCCGGAGCGACCTCAGCGTGAGGCGAGCGGCCGCGGGCACCGTGAGGCTGAGCGCGGCGAGGATGTGGATCGCATGGACGAGCACGAGGGCGACCGCCGTCCGTTCCGGCGCCGGCTCGGACAGCAGCAGCCCGAACGGCAGGCAGGCCGCCCCCACCCATGTTGCGAGCGACCGGGGCAGCACGGCCCCCACGAGAGCCGCGACCACCGCCACACCCCGCCAGAACGGCGTGGGGTGCAGCACCAGCACGCCGAGCAGCACCAGAGCCACGGTCAGGACGCGCAGCGTCACTCCGGGCACCCAGGCGCCCACGTCGAACCCTCGCGTGCGAGCGGTCACCGCGCCACCCTCCGGCTCCGCTGCTGGCGCAACGCCGCCACCCGCAACGCCACGTCGACGCCGTCGTCTGCCCAGGCCACCACCTCGACCCCCGCGCGCCGGAGCTCGGCGAGGATGTCGGCGCGCTCGGCCAGCAGCGTGCGCAGGGCGATGCGCTGCTCCCTGGTGAGCCGTGCGCCGTCGAGCTGCGGCAGCACATCGATCGCGACGACGGCGTGACCGGCGGCCCGCCACTGCGTCGCGAGTCGCGCAGCCACCCCGTCGGCGAAGGTCGAGAGCACGAACACGATCGAGCCCGTCGGTACGACTGGCGAGCGCCGGTAGGACGAGTCGGCACTCGGACCCGTGGCGGCGACGGCGGCGCGCAGCCTCGCGAGGTGCCGGGCTCCCCCGCCGATCGGCACGCTGCGTCCGCCCGGCGAGAGCGCGTGGAACGCGACCCGATCCCCGGCTCCGACCGCGGCGGTCGCCACGGAAAGAGCCGCCTCGCGCGCGAGGTCGAGCGAGGTGACACCCGTGCGGTCAGGGTCGTCGGTCCCCCACGCGGCCACCACCGATCCGAGGTCCTCCGCCGTGTCCATCGCGATCACCACCGAGGAGTCGCTCAGCGCGTTCACCCGCCGCACCAGCAGGTCGCCGGGGCGTCGGGCGGCACGAGCCGTCGCGCGCCAATCCACCCTCCGCACCTCATCCCCGGGGACGAACGGGTGGATGTCGTGGAAGTCGCCGCCCTGGCCCGCGCGATGCCCCTCGTGCGAGCCGTTCAGCCCCGCGAGGCGCGGAGCCACCGGCAGCCGATCGATCCTCCTCGTCTTCGGTGCGGCGTTCCACCCGATCGCCGTGCGCGGTCCGCGGTCGGAGACCCAGGCGCCGTCGATCGCGGTGCCCCGGGCGATCAGCCCCATCAGCTCGACCGGCCCCGAATGCGACAGCCGCGTCCGAGCGGACAGCACCGCCGTGCCCGGCCGCACCTCCGCGAGCGCGGTGCGACGCCCCCGCCCCTCGACCGCGAGCTGCATGTGCTCGGCGTCGAGGTCGACGTCCGCGGTGACGCGCACCACGGCGTCCTCCCCCGCGTCGGGCGCAGCGTGCAGGGCGACCCGCAACTCCCCGTCGCGCGGACGGCGCAGCAGCGCCCACACCGCCGCGAGGGCGAGCGGCAGACCCACCGCGATCACGTCGGGGCGCGACAGCACCAGTCCGAGGCCCGCGAGCACGGCCGCCCCGGCGAGGCCGAGCGCGATCACGGGCGTCCGATGCCACGTCACCCCCGCGGATGCCGTCGTCGCGGTCTCGTCGGTCATCGCGCGGCCGCGACGGTCGGCGGCACCGGGGTGCGTTCGACCGCCGCCGCCACGACTCCACCCGGATCCACCCCCTGCGCCCAGGCCTGCGGAGTGAGTGTCAGCCGATGCGCCAGCACAGGGACGGCGACGCGTTTGACGTCGTCGGGCCGCACGTACGACCGCCCCTCGAGTGCCGCGACGCCCCTGGCGAGCAGCACGAGCGCCTGGGATCCGCGAGGCGAGGCACCCACCGACACGTTCACCGCCTCGCGGGTCGCCCTCGTCAGGTCCACGGCGTAGCGCACCACGTCCTGATCGACGTTGATGCGCTCGACCGCCGCCTGGAGCGCGAGCAGCCCCTCCGTGTCGACCACGGCGGGCACGCGGACGTCGGGGGTCTGCCGCCGCACCCTGTCGACGATGATGCGCGTCTCGTCGTCCGGGGCGGGGTAGCCCACGGTGAGGCGCACCATGAACCGGTCGAGCTGCGCCTCCGGCAGGGCGTAGGTCCCTTCGTACTCGATGGGGTTGGAGGTCGCGATCACGTGGAAGGGCTGCGGCAGTGGGAAACGGTTCCCCTCCACCGTGACCTGCCGCTCGGCCATCGCCTCGAGCATCGCGGACTGCGTCTTGGGCGTGGTGCGGTTCACCTCGTCGGCGAGGAGCAGACCCGTGAAGATCGGCCCGGGCCGGAAGACGAAGTCCCCCTCGGTCGGGGCGTACACGTACGAGCCCGTCACGTCGCCGGGCAGCATGTCCGGCGTGCACTGCAGCCGTCGGAACTCCAGTCCCAGCGCCTGGGCCAGGCTCCGCGCGGCCAGCGTCTTGCCGAGCCCCGGCACGTCCTCGAACAGCACGTGACCCCCGGCCAGGATCGCCGCGAGGGCGAGTGTGAGCGTCTCGTCCATACCGACGACGACGCTGCGCACCCCCTCCAGCACACGGCGACCCGTGGTCGCGATCTCGGTGGTCTCGTCCGTGGTCATGCTGTCTCCTCCGTGTCGGTGGGTATGCGTTCGAGCGCGTCCAACGCTCTCTCGATGTCGTCGCGCCGCACCTCGCGGCGGGACAGTCCCGCGCGGATGCCCTGGCCGAGCAGCGCGTCGATCGCCGCGTGGTCGGCGGGATCGTCGAGGTCGAGGCCGCGGTGCGCGAGCCGCCGGCGGAGCACGTTCTGCACGCGGCGCACGAGGATGGTCCCTGCAACGCCCGAACGCGTGTTGATCGCCCAGGCCAGCCGGGAGACCTCGGAGCCCCTGGCCTCGCGCGGCGGACGCTCGGGCGGCCAGAGGACGGGATCGTCGACCAGGACTCCGCGCAGCGCGAGGGACACCGCCGCGGCGACCGTCGTCCACGACACCGCGAACGCCAGCGGGACACCTGCGGCGCGCAGCCCCAGCACGAGGGCGACCGCGAGCAGCACACAGCCCGCGGCGATCGCGACGGTCCGCGCCCTCATCGCCACCCCTCCCTGATGCCGCGCAGGCTCGCGGCCGCGGCAGCGCGATCCGCCTCGTCGGCGACGCGGCCGCCGAAGCGCACCTGCTCGTAGAGACGGAGCAGCGTGATCACGTCGTCGCGGATGCCCGCCCGGCGCCCGACGATACGCACCGTGAACTCCGACGGCGTCTCCGTCGCCGAGCGGCCGGCCCCGGCATCCGCCGCCGACTCCTCCAGTCCGACCCAGGCGGAGACGATGGCGTCGGCGGCCCGCGGACGTTCCGCGATCGTTCGGAGCGCTGCGTCGACTCCCCGGCGGATGACCGCATCGTCGGGCGCCGCCTCGACCACGGGCCCCCCGGACGCGGCGTCCGGGACGACCGCGTCCGTGCGCCGCAGGGGACGATCGCGCCACAGATCACGGAGGCGGCGGGCGGCCCACCGTGCCACGACCACGAGCACCAGCACCGCGACGGCGGCGAGCAGCGCTCCGAACACGACGCCGAGGATGTTCTGCAGCACCGAGTCCTCCGGCGGCTCCAGCTCCGGGAGGGGCGAGCTCGTCGTCTCGGGGACGACGACCGCGTCGGGCTGCTGTTCCGGCGGGGGCGGCGACGACGGCGCGAACTGCGGCTGCCCCTGAAGCGCCGCGGCGAGCATCAGCAGAGCGAAGAGACCGACCACCCCGCCGAGGAGCAGGATCCGGCGGAGTGTTCCGCGACCGCTCGCGCGCAGGGCTCCGCGAGTGGGGGCCTCGGTGCGCGACATGAGTCCACCCTAGGGTCGGGCGCGGCGCGGGCGTGGTCAGGCGGACGGCGCTGCCGTGGAGCCGCTGTCGAGCCGGCGCCCGGCGAAAGCGCCGAGTCCGTCGCGGAGCGCACCGACCTCCTGGATGCTCATGCCGACGGCGCGCATGACCTGCACGGGCACGTCGACAGCGCGAGCACGCAGCGCCAGGCCCGCCTCCGTGAGCGTGATCTCGAGCCGACGCTCGTCCTCGGCGCTGCGCTGTCGTGCCACGAGGCCGTCCGTCTCCAGGCGCTTGACGAGGGGCGAGGCCGTCGCCGGCTCCAGCGCGAGGTCTGCGGCGAGGTCGTTGAGGGTGCGCGGCGCCCTTTCCCACAGCGCGAGCATGACCAGGTACTGCGGATGCGTCAGTCCCAGCGGCTCCAGGATCGGGCGGTAGATCGCCACGATGTTGCGAGCGGCCGTGACGATCGCGAAGCACAACTGGTTCTCGAGGCGGAGCAGGTCGTCGGAGGCGGTCACGGATCGACTATATATCTGCACGAATCATTAGTACACTAATGAACATGTCGAACGACTCCACTCGGCCCCCGCTTCGCACCCGCATCCGCGAGGCCGGGGGCCTCTACACCTGGGTCAACACCAACCTGGTCCGTCTCGCCGGTCCCGCGTCCGTCGGACCGTACGAGAAGACGCCGCCTCCCAGCGCTGCCGAGCGCGCCGAGCGGGCCTGCCCGCTGTGCGGGGCGCCGATGACACAGCACGAGATCGACCGATCGGGTCCGAAGACCCTGGTGCACTGCCCCTAGCCCTCGTCGGAAGCCGCCTCCACCGCGGCGCCCGTCGACTCGCGCGCGACATCGAGCCACAGCATCAGCGCGGCATCGTCCTCGATCGCCGACGGCGCGACGTCGAGCCACCCGGAACTCATGGTGCGCGAGCCCATCACCGCGCGAGAGACCCCCGCTTCCGTGAGCATCGCCGCCCCGTTCTCGTCGTCCACGCGGACGAGGAGCACACCGCCCGTGCGCGCGCCGACCAGGATGCGCCCGCCGTCCAGGAACGCCTTGGTTCCGAACATCCGGCGCTCCTCGATCGCGTCGTCCGCGCTCAGCAGCGCCCGGATCCGATCGGCGAGGTCGTTCCCTGCGTCATCCATCGCCACTCCACTCAGGCGTGCCCGGCCCGCTCCATCGAGCGGAGCTCCTTCTTGAGGTCTTGCACCTCATCGCGCAGGCGCCCGGCGAGCTCGAACTTCAGCTCGGCGGCCGCCGCGAGCATCTGATCGGTCAGATCCTGGATCGTCGCCTCGAGCTGCTGCGCCCCCTCGGCCGCGATGCCCGTGCGCCGGAGGTTCGGCGTCGGCGACTTGCCCTTGCCCGAGGCCCGGCCACGGCCCGACATCAGGTCGGCGGTGTCGGCGCCCTCGCGGGCGAGCACCTCGGTGATGTCGGCGATCCGCTTGCGCAGGGGCTGCGGGTCGATGCCGTTCTCCTTGTTGTACGCGATCTGCTTCTCGCGACGGCGGTCGGTCTCCTCGATGGCCTTCGCCATGGAGTCGGTCATGTTGTCGGCGTACATGTGCACCTCACCCGAGACGTTTCGCGCGGCACGGCCGATCGTCTGGATGAGCGAGGTGCCGGAGCGGAGGAAGCCCTCCTTGTCGGCGTCGAGGATCGCCACCAGCGACACCTCGGGCAGGTCGAGGCCCTCACGCAGCAGGTTGATGCCCACGAGCACGTCGTACACGCCGGCGCGCAGCTCACTGAGCAGTTCCACTCGGCGGAGCGTGTCGACGTCGGAGTGCAGGTAGCGGACCCGCACGCCGTGTTCACCGAGGAAGTCGGTGAGTTCCTCGGCCATCTTCTTCGTCAGCGTCGTGACGAGTACGCGCTCATCGCGCTCGACCCGAAGCCGGATCTCTTCGAGCAGGTCGTCGATCTGCCCCTTCGACGGCTTCACGATGATCTCCGGGTCGACCAGACCCGTCGGGCGGATGATCTGCTCCACCACGCCGTCGGCGATGCCCATCTCGTACTTGCCCGGCGTCGCCGACAGGTACACGGTCTGCCCGATGCGGTTCTTGAACTCGTCCCACCGCAGCGGGCGGTTGTCCATCGCGCTGGGCAGCCGGAAGCCGTGGTCGACCAGCGTGCGCTTGCGGGAGGCATCGCCCTCGTACATCGCGCCGATCTGCGGCACCGTGACGTGCGACTCGTCGATCACCAGCAGGAAATCGTCGGGGAAGAAGTCGAGCAGCGTGTGCGGGGGCTCGCCCGGCATGCGGCCGTCCATGTGCCGCGAGTAGTTCTCGATCCCCGAGCAGAAGCCGAGCTGCTGCAGCATCTCCAGGTCGAACGTGGTGCGCATGCGGAGACGCTGCGCCTCGAGCAGCTTGCCCTGGCGCTCGAACTCCTTCAGCCGCTCCTCCAGCTCGTGCTCGATCGTGCCGATGGAGCGCTGGATCACGTCGGTTCCGGCGACGTAGTGCGACGCGGGGAAGATCGGCACGGCGTCGAGCTTCTCGATCACCTCGCCGGTGAGCGGGTGCAGCGAGTACAGCGCCTCGATCTCGTCGCCGAACAGCTCGATGCGGATCGCGTGCTCCTCGTAGACGGGGATGATCTCGATCGTGTCGCCGCGCACCCGGAAGTTGCCCCGCGAGAAGTCGACGTCGTTGCGGTTGTACTGCATCGCGATGAACTGCCGGATGAGCGCGTCGCGGTCGTACCGCTCCCCCACCTGCAGCGCCACCATGGCTCGCAGGTACTCCTCGGGCGCGCCGAGGCCGTAGATGCACGACACCGTCGACACCACGACCACGTCGCGCCGGCTCAGCAGCGAGTTGGTGGTGGAGTGTCGGAGCCGCTCGACCTCGGCGTTGATCGACGAGTCCTTCTCGATGAAGGTGTCCGTCTGCGGCACATACGCCTCTGGCTGGTAGTAGTCGTAGTACGAGACGAAGTACTCCACCGCGTTGTTCGGCATGAGCTCGCGGAACTCGTTGGCGAGCTGGGCGGCGAGGGTCTTGTTGTGCGCGAGCACCAGCGTGGGACGCTGCACCTGCTCGATCAGCCACGCCGTCGTCGCGGACTTGCCGGTACCCGTGGCGCCGAGGAGGACGATGTCGGTCTCGCCCGCGTTGATGCGCGAGGCGAGGTCGGCGATGGCCTGCGGCTGATCACCGGCCGGGGCGTACTCGCTGATGACCTCGAAGGGACGGACACTGCGCGTGGGCTGCATGCTTCCAGCGTAGGCCGCCCCTCCGACATCGGGGCCGGGTCAGGCGACCAGGACCGCCGTCTCCGCCGAGGGCTCGGTGGTCGCGGTCGCACTCCCGCCGTTGAGGAGCGTCATGGTCGCGGTCGAGCGCAGTTCGCCGGGCGCCGAGCCGATCACGTTGAAGCTCAGCGCGTCGCCGAAGCTCGACGGCGTCCTGATGAAGGTGAAGCTCGTGGCGGTGGAGCCGCCGACGGGCTGCGGCACCCAGGCCCCGAACGACGACGCGGGGTCGAGCGTGACGGGAGAGGAGAACGTGACGACCACGACGAGCGAGCCACCGGCGGGCGGACTCATCCAGGGGTTCGCCCGATAGCTGATCTGGGTGCTGAAGGTGGCGCGCAGGCCACCGCTCGCCGCGACCAGGCTGGTGAACGCGCCCTGCGCCTCCGCGTCCCAGTAGTAGTTCGCCGTGCTGTTCGGGACGACGGTCGCGCTGGCTGCCGCCAGCGGCGCAGCGACGGCCACCGCGATGACGGGGGCCGACCAGGCCGCTCCCTTGATCAGAGTCCGACGCGAGATGCCATGGCTCGACTGAGTCACTTCTTCCACTCCCCAGCGCGCGGAAAAAAGCTCTCCCCCAGCAGACCATCCCCTGGTGCGTCCCCACGCCCTTCCAGAATATCGGCGACGTTCTGCGCACCTGGAGAAATGCTGAACGTCCGGTCGGTCAGCCGGTGCGGAGGCGCTCCCACAGCGCGTCGGCCTGCGCGACCGTCTCGGCGAGAGCGCCGCCGGTCTCGATCACCACGTCGGCGATCGCCAGACGCTTCTCGTCGGACACCTGCGCGCCGATGCGCTCGCGGGCGGCAGCCTCGTCCATGCCCCGCAGCTCGACCAGCCGACGCAGACGCTCCTCCGCCGGGGCATGCGCGACCACGATCAGGTCCCACGGGTCGTCGACCCTCGCCTCCACCAGCAACGGCACGTCGTACACCACCACCGCGTGCGGATCGGCGGCGAGCGCGTCCGTGAAGCGGCGCTGCGACTCGTCGCGCACGGCGGGGTGCACGATCGCGTTCAGCTGCGCCAGCTGCTCCGGGTCGCCGAACACCCGCGCGCCCAGCGCCGGCCGATCCAGGGAGCCGTCCTCCGCGATGACCTCCGGGCCGAACACCTCGGCGATCCGCTCCAGCACCGGCGACCCGGGCGCCTGCACGTCGCGCACGATCGCGTCCGCATCCACGATGATCGCTCCGTGCTCCGCGAGACGACGGGCGATGGTCGACTTCCCGGAGGCGATGCCACCGGTGAGGGCGATGAGGGGCATGACGTCAGTCTAGGTTCCCCGCCACGGGCCTCAGCGCGCGAGCAACTGCCGTCGCGAGCTGATCACGCCGGTGTCGAATCCCGCGAGATGCAGTCCGCCGTGGAAGCGTGCGTGCTCGATCTTGATGCACCGGTCCATCACCACCGCGAGCCCCGCGGCCTCGGCGATCGTGGCGGCCTCCTCGTTCCACGACCCGAGCTGGAGCCACAGGGTCGAGGCCCCCGCGTCGATCGCCTCCTGCGCCACGCCCGGCAGGTCGTCGTGGCGACGGAACACGTCCACGATGTCCGGCCGCACGGGAAGGTCCGCGAGGGAGGCGTAGACGGGCTGTCCGAGGATCTCGGTCTCCCGCGGGTTCACCAGGTACACGTCGTAGGCCGTGCTGGACAGCAGGTAGGTCGCGACGAAGAACGACGCCCGTGCCGGGTTGTTCGACGCTCCGACGATCGCGATGGTCCTCGCCCGGCGGAGCAGCGCGAACCGCTCCTGCTGCGTGGGCCCCGTCCACGTGCGACCAGGGGCGGGCGCGGCCGCGGGAAGGGCGCAGCTCTGCCCGTCCGCGGGCGCCGCCGGAAGAGCGCAGGCGTCGCCGGTCGAGGTCGTGGCGCTCATCGGGTGACTCCCGTCGCGATGGTGAGGGCCTGATCCAGGTCCCAGAGGATGTCGTCCGCGTCTTCCAGCCCGACCGAGATGCGGATCAGATCGGGACGCACCCCGGCGTCCGCGAGCTGCTCCTCGGTGAGCTGGCGGTGCGTGGTCGAGGCCGGGTGGATCACCAGGGTCCTGGCGTCGCCGATGTTCGCCAGGTGCGACGCGAGCTGCAGGTTCTCGATCAGCTTCTCCCCCGCGGCACGCCCGTCGTCCGCGGCCACCCCGAACGCGAACACGGAGCCGGGACCGAGCGGGAGGTACTTCGCCGCACGCTCGTGATGCGGATGATCCTCCAGACCCGCCCACGTGACGTAGGCGACCCGCGGGTCGGATGCCAGCCAGTCCGCGACGACCCGGGCGTTGGCGAGGTGCGCGTCGATGCGCTGCGGCAGCGTCTCGATGCCCTGCAGCAGGGTGAACGCCGACTGCGGGCTCAGCGCCGGCCCGATGTCGCGCAGCTGCTCGGAGCGGAGCTTGGTGAGGAAGCCGTACTCGCCGAAGTTGTCCCACCACCGGATGCCGCCGTACGACGCGACGGGCTCCGTCATCTGCGGGAACTTCCCGTTGCCCCAGTCGAAGGTGCCCTTCTCGATCACGACACCGCCGAGGGTGGTCCCGTGGCCGCCGAGGAACTTGGTGACCGAGTGGATCACGATGTCCGCACCGTGCTCGAGCGGACGCGCCAGGTAGGGCGTGGCGAGCGTCGCGTCCACGACGAGCGGGACGCCCGCCGCATGGGCGACCGCGGCGAGACCCTCGATATCCGCGATCTCGCCGGAGGGGTTGCCGATCATCTCGACGTACACGACCTTCGTCTCCGGACGGATCGCCGCGGCGAAGTCGACAGGGTCGGTCGAGGCGACGAACGTGGTCTCGACGCCGAAGCGGCGCAGGGTCACGTCGAGCTGCGTCACCGTGCCGCCGTAGAGCTGTGCCGCGGCGACGACGTGGTCCCCGGCCCCGACGAGGGCCGCGAAGGTGAGGAACTCCGCGCTCATGCCCGAGGCGGTCGCGACGGCCCCGATGCCGCCCTCCAGCGAGGCCAGGCGCTCCTCGAGCGCGGCGACCGTGGGGTTGCCGATGCGCGAGTAGATGTTGCCGTACTTCTGCAGAGCGAACAGGTTTCCGGCGTCCGCCGCGTCGTCGAACACGAACGACGTTGTCTGGTAGATCGGCACCGCCCGTGCGCCCGTCGATGCGTCCGGCGTGCCGCCGGCGTGCAGGGCCCTGGTGCGGAACCCGAAGCGATGTTCTTCCGTCATGATGTCCTCAGTTCGGCGGCGGAGAGCACGTCGGCGATGTCGTCGACGGCCCACGGGTTCTGCAGCGAGGTGGTGTCCCCGAGGGGGCGGGGCACTCGACCGGCTCGACGGTCGTGCTCGGCCTCCCACAACTCTGCCAGCAGTCGGCGCATGATCTTGCCGGAGCGGGTCTTCGGCAGATCAGGCACGACGACGATGTGTCGGGGCTTCGCGACCGGGCCGATCGCCCGTGCGACCTGCTCGCGCAGCGTGGCCGGTTCGACCTCCGCCCGGCCGGACGGGGTCACGTACGCCACGACGGCCTGTCCGGTGACGGCGTCCGGCACTCCGGCCGAGCCCGCCTCGCCGACGGTGTCGTGGGCCACGAGGGCGGATTCGATCTCGATCGTGGAGAGCCGGTGACCCGACACGTTCACGACGTCGTCGAGCCGGCCGAGGATCCAGATGTACCCGTCCGCATCCCTCGTGGCTCCGTCACCCGCGACGTAGTAGCCGCCGTGCTCGCCCCGGCCGGCGTACGCCGACCAGTACGCGTCGCGATAGCGCTGCGGGTTGCTCCACACCGTCCGCGCCATGCCGGGCCACGGCCGCCGGACCACGAGCGTGCCCGACTGACCGGCGGCGACCTCGTCGCCGTGCTCGTCCACCACGGCCACGTCGATGCCGGGCAGCGGGACCGAGGCGGAACCCGGCTTGAGCGCCGTCACCCCCGGCAGCGGCGCGATCATCGCGGCCCCCGTCTCCGACTGCCACCACGTGTCGATCACGGGCAGCTCATCGCGGCCGAAGGCGCGGCGGAACCACACCCAGGCCTCCGGGTTGATGGCCTCGCCGACCGTGCCCAGCAGACGCAGCGAGGACAGGTCGTGACCCGCGGGGAGGTCCGCGCCGAACCAGGTCATGAACGTGCGGATGAGCGTCGGGGCCGTGTAGTACACAGTGACGCCGTACCGTTCGATGATCTCGAGGTGCCGCTCGCGATGCGGGGCGTCCGGCGTGCCCTCGTAGATCACCTGCGTCAGACCGTTCGACAGTGGCCCGTAGATCTCGTACGTGTGCGCGGTGACCCAGGCCAGGTCGGCTGTGCACCAGTGCACGTCGTCCGGCTTCGCGTCGAAATGCGCCCAGTGCGCCCAGCTCGCGTGCGTCAGGTAGCCGCCGGACGTGTGCACAAGCCCCTTGGGCTTCCCGGTGGTGCCGGAGGTGTAGATCACGAAGAGCGGATGCTCCGCGTCGAACGCCTCCGCGTCGTGGACCGGCGAGGCCGTGTCGACCACGTCGTGCCACCACACGTCTCTGCCCTCGGTCCACGGCACGTCCTGGCCCGTGCGGCGCAGCACGAGGACGTGCTCCAGGGTGTCCAGGCCCGCTGCCGCACGGTCGGCGGTGGATTTGACCTCGGTCGCGGCACCGCGGCGGAAGTGCCCGTCGCTGGTGACGAGGAGCTTCGCACCGGTGTCCTCGAGCCGGAAGCGCACGGCCTCCGCCGAGAACCCGCCGAACACGAGCGAGTGGACGGCGCCGATGCGCGCACACGCCAGGGTGACCACCACCGTCTCCACGAGCACCGGCAGGTAGATCACGACCCGGTCGCCCGCGCCGATGCCGAGCGCCGTGAGGGCGTTCGCGGCGCGGGACACTCGGCGCAGCAGGTCGGCGTACGTCACCGACTCCCGGTCGCCGGGCTCGCCCTCGAAGTGCAGCGCGACCCGGTCTCCGCGGCCCGCGGCGACATGGCGGTCGAGGCAGTTCACGGCCACGTTGAGCCGTCCGCCGACGAACCACCGCGCGGCGGGAACGCGCCCGTCGATCGGGGGCTCCCACTCGTGCGCGGTGTGCCACGGTGCAGACCACTCCAGCCGCCGTGCGGCTTCCTCCCAGAACGCGGTGGGGTCGGCGGCCGCCCTGGCGTAGGCCTCGGCGGTCACGTTGGCGTCCGGGAACAGCGGTGACGGCGGGTAGACGCGCGTCTCGTGCAGCCGGGCCTCGGTCGCGGTCACGTCCATCGCCGCAGCAGGTACTTCTCGACCAGCGCGAGCACCCCGTTGGTGAGGGTGCCGAGCAGGGCCAGCAGCACGATCGACAGCAGGATCCGGTCCACGCGGCCGCTGTTCTGGGAGTCGGTCAGCAGGAAGCCGAGCCCCATCGACGACGCGATGAGCTCCGCAGCGACGAGGAACAGCCACGCCTGAGCCAGGGCGAGCCGCAGTCCGGACACGACGGAGGGGATCACGGCGGGCAGCTGCACCACCCGGAACAGCGACCATCCGCGCAGGCTGAACGAGCGGCCGGCCTCGACCAGCTGCGGATCGACGTGTCGCAGGGCCGAGGCGACGGTGGTGTACACGGGGAAGAAGGCACCGATCGCGATCAGGGTGACCTTCGACTCCTCGCCGATCTGCATCCACAGGATGAGCAGCGGCACCCAGGCGAGCGAGGGCACGGCCCGCAGCGCAGCGAGCGTGGGACTCAGCAGCACGTCGCCGAGGCGCGAGAGACCGACGATCCCGGCGACCGCGAGACCGATCACCGAGCCGATCGCGAAGCCGAGCAGCACGCGCTGCACGGAGATCGCGATGTGCGTCCACAGTTCTCCGCGCTGTGCGAGTTCGACACCGGCCGTCACGACCGAGGCGGGTGCGGGCAGCCGGTAGGGCGGCACGATCCCGGTCGCGGTCACGTACTGCCAGGCGCCGAGGATCAGCAGCGGGAGCACGAGCCCGGCGATGACCCGCACGGCCGGGCGGTTCCACCCGTGCCCCGCGCCGGTCGGACGCCGGTGCTCGCCCTTCGCGACGTCGAGCGCGTCCCGCGAGTCCGCCGGGACGATCACCCGCTGGTCGAGATCGGTCACTCGTCCCCGACCGCCTTCTTCGCGAACGTGTCGTTCACGATCGACGAGAGCGCCTTGTCGACCGACGCCTGGCCTCCCTGCACGTCGCCGGACTCGGCGAGCACGGGCGCGATCTTCTCGAGCACCGCGAGCTGGTCGTCTCCGGGGATGCCGCTCACGTCGAGGTTCGAGCGCTCCTGGATCACGGTGGTGGCGACCTCGACGTCGATGCCCGCGACCTCCGCGAGCAGCGCCGCCGTCTCCTCGGGGTTCTGCAGAGCCCACTCGCGCGCCTGCTCGTAGGCGTCGACGACGGCCTGGGCGAGGTCGGGGTGCTCGGTGAGGAAGTCCTCCGTGGCGTTGAGGAAGCCGTAGGTGTTGAAGTCGACGTTGCGGTAGACGAGCGTGTCCCCCGACTCGACCTCGGCGGCTGCCATGATCGGGTCGAGCCCGGCCCACGCGTCCACCGAGCCGCCGTCGAGCGCGGCGCGACCGTCGGCGTGCTGCAGGTTCTGCACCTCGACGTCGGACAGGGAGAGGCCCGCCTCGTCCAGCGCCTGCAGCAGGAAGAAGTAGGGGTCGGTGCCCTTGGTGGCCGCGACCGAGGCGCCCTTCAGGTCTTCGACCGAGGTGATGTCGCTGTCGGGTCCGACGACGATCGCCGACCACTCCGGCTGCGAGAAGATGTCGATCACCTGGATGGGCGAGCCGTTGGCGCGGGCGAGCAGCGCCGCGGATCCCGCGGTCGAGCCGACATCGACCGAGCCGGAGCGGAGCAGCTCGTTCGCCTTGTTGGAGCCGGCGGACTGCACCCACTCGACCGTCACGTCGTCGCCCAGGATGTCCTCCAGGATCCCCTGGTCGCGCACGACGAGGCTGAGCGGGTTGTAGGTGGCGAAGTCGATGGAGAGGGTGTCGGACGACCACTCGGCGTCGGCCGCCGGTGCGGTGTCGGTGTCGGTGTCGGCGGTCGCATTCTCGCCCGCGACGCAGCCGGTCGCGACGAGCATCATCGTCCCGGCGAGCGCGATCGCGGGGATGATTCGGCGGGTGATGGTGCTCATCGGGTCTCCTCGGTGCTGCGGTGGTGGGTGTCGACGCCGAGTCCCTCGAGGAGGTCGGCGCGCAGGTCGGCGAGGCCGCGGTCGGCGCGGTCGCGGGGTCGGGCTCCCGGCACCTCGATCGTGCGGGCGACGGAGGCGTGGTCGTGGTCGCCGAGGGTGCGCAGCAGCAGCACGCGGTCGGCGAGGTAGAGGGCCTCTTCCACGTCGTGCGTCACGAGGAGCACGGTGGTGGGCTCGGCTGCGTGGATCTTCAGCAGCAGGTCGTGCATGCGCAGGCGCGTGAGGGCGTCGAGCGCGCCGAAGGGCTCGTCGAGCAGCAGCACGGAGGGGTTGCGGGCGAGGGCTCGCGCGAGGGATGCCCGCTGCGCCATGCCCCCGGAAACCTCACGCGGGCGCTGATCGGCGGCATGGTCGAGTCCCACCAGGTGCAGCAGCTCCTGCACGCGCGCGCGTCCCGCTCGACGCCCGGTGCCTCGCGGCAGGCCGAGCTCGACGTTCTGTGCGATCGTCCGCCAGGGCAGCAGCCGCGGCTCCTGGAAGGCGACCGCGGTGCGCTCGTCCACGTCGGCGACCGCGGTGCCCCCGATGCGGATGCTGCCGCGGCTCGGCGCATCGAGTCCGCCCACGAGACGCAGGAGAGTCGACTTGCCGCACCCGGAGGGGCCGACGACGGCGACGATCTCCCCCGCGCGGATGTCCAGGTCGATGCCGCGCAGCACCTGGCGGGTGCCTCGTGCGATCGGGAAGGACCGTTCGACGGCGTCGAGTCGCACGTCCTGCGCCGTCGCTGCGGTCGTCGTGACGTCGGCGGTGCGCGACGCGGGCAGCAGGGCGGTCATAGGCCCATGCTGGCGGAGCGGCTCTTGTGTTACGAATGCGGTCGTAATGTTCCGTCACGCAGCGGATCGCCACCGAATCCGGTACGCGAAAAGGGCCGCCACGCCCGCCGTGAGGCGGGGTGACGGCCCTTCTCGGAATGTTACTTAGGAGTTGCCGCCCGAGAGCTTCTCGCGCAGAGCGGCGAGAGCCTCGTCATCGGCGAGCGTGCCGGCACCGGCCGACTCGCTCGAGAAGGACTGGCCACCGAAGTCGTCGCCGGCCGCAGCCTCGGCCTCGGCCGCCTTGGCGACCTGAGCCTTGTGCGCCTCCCAGCGAGCCTGGGCCGCAGCGTACTCCTGCTCCCATGCCTCGCGCTGGGCGTCGAAGCCTTCCTTCCACGCACCGGTCTCGGCGTCGAAGCCCTCCGGGTACTTGTACTCGCCGTTCTCGTCGTACTCGGCGAGCATGCCGTACAGGGCCGGGTCGAACTCGGTGCCGTTGGGGTCGACCGACTCGTTGGCCTGCTTCAGCGACAGCGAGATGCGGCGACGCTCGAGGTCGATGTCGATGACCTTGACGAAGACCTCTTCGCCGACCGACACAACCTGCTCGGCCAGCTCGACGTGCTTGCTGGAGAGCTCGGAGATGTGGACCAGGCCCTCGATGCCGTCTGCGACGCGCACGAACGCACCGAACGGGACGAGCTTGGTGACCTTACCCGGCGTGACCTGACCGATCGCGTGGGTGCGGGCGAAGACCTGCCACGGGTCCTCCTGCGTCGCCTTCAGCGACAGGGAGACGCGCTCGCGGTCGAGGTCGACCTCGAGGATCTCGACGGTGACCTCCTGGCCCACCTCGACGACCTCGGAGGCGTGCTCGATGTGCTTCCAGGACAGCTCGGAGACGTGCACGAGACCGTCCACGCCGCCCAGGTCGACGAACGCACCGAAGTTGACGATCGACGAGACGACACCCTTGCGGACCTGACCCTTGTGCAGGTTGTTCAGGAACGTGGTGCGCGACTCCGACTGCGTCTGCTCGAGCAGCGCGCGGCGGCTGAGGACGACGTTGTTGCGGTTCTTGTCGAGCTCGAGGATCTTCGCCTCGATCTCCTGGCCGAGGTACGGCGTGAGGTCGCGCACGCGGCGCAGCTCGATGAGCGACGCCGGGAGGAAGCCACGGAGGCCGATGTCGACGATGAGTCCACCCTTGACGACCTCGATGACCGTACCGGTGACGACGCCGTCGTTCTCCTTGATCTTCTCGACGTCTCCCCAGGCGCGCTCGTACTGGGCGCGCTTCTTGGAGAGGATCAGGCGGCCTTCCTTGTCCTCCTTCTGGAGAACGAGGGCCTCGACCTGGTCGCCGACGGCGACGACCTCGTTGGGGTCGACGTCGTGCTTGATCGAGAGCTCGCGCGAGGGGATGACGCCCTCGGTCTTGTAGCCGACATCGAGGAGGACCTCATCGCGGTCGATCTTGACGATCGTGCCCTCGATGATGTCGCCGTCGTTGAAGAACTTCAGGGTCTTCTCGACCGCGGCCAGGAAGTCCTCAGCAGATCCGATGTCGTTGATGGCGACCTGCTTGGTGGCCGGGGCGGTCGTTGCGGTAGTCATGTAGTGGGTTGTCCTTGTTGAATGGATACTCGGGCTGGAAGCGCGGCCGCGCACGGCCGACAGCATGCTTCACAGCGGTTGGATTGTGATTGTTCGGCACCTGGGCATGCGCATGCACGCCACGAGTGACGATTCAGGCTATCAGAAGAAGCGATCCGCCCGCGAGCGGAGAGTTCGCCGCTCCCCTGTGGACAACCGCGACGCCCGACCCCGCATTCCCCGTACCGTGACCGGGTGATCCCGTCATCCACCATCCGGCTCCGTGCGACGCTCACCGCCGCGCTCGTCGCCACGCTCCTCAGCCTCGCCGCCTGCGCACAAACCCCGCACACGACCCCGAGCCCCACCGCCACCCCGCTGTTCGCGAACAAGGAAGATGCTTTCGCCGCCGCCGAAGCAACGTATCGCGCGTATACCGATGCATCCAACGCGACGATCCTCACCGACGCCACCACTTTCGACGCGGTGTTCGCCTGGCTGCGGGCGGACGCTCTCGACTCCGCCCGCAAGAACTTCAGCGAGTACTACGCCAGCGGTGTTACGCGGACCGGAGCATCGTCATTCGATCACTTCACCCCCAGCAGCTACGATGCCGAGACTCGGACAGTCGTCGTCCATCTCTGCATTGATGTTTCCAGTGTTGATGTTCTGGATGCGGAGGGTCACTCTGTCGTGCCCGCGGACAGGCCCCCTCGGCGGGCCGTAGAAGTGACGATGATTTCAGCCGATACAGCGACACGGTTGGCAATCTCCTCCGCGATTCCAACGGACATGTTGACGTGCTAGCGAGATCGCGCGGCCTGTCGCTTGCCATCGTGCTCATGATGGCCACGAACACACCCCCGCCACAGATCGGTTCGGAAGCGTCGTGGTCGTCGAGTCTCGATGACTCAGAGGTCACCGTGTCGGCGTCACAGACTCGTCCCGGCTCATCCCCCGTCGAAGCCACCCCCGACGCACGCCACACGGGCACGCCCCGTCGCTACCCCCGCCCGGACCAGAACCGTCAGTCCGACGTGTGCGCGGGCATAGCCGATGAACGATGCCGCGCCACGGCGCCTCAGACTCCTCCCGCACCCCGGCCTGCTGCCCCGGGTCCCGCGCTCACGATCACCGATGTCGCCCAGTTCGCGCCGGACCCGGCCGCCACCAGCGCCGAGCCGTCCAACATCGGCGTCGCCGGACTCCCCACGAACTTCCTCACCCCCACCGCCCCTCCGGCCCGCACCGGCACTCTCCTGGGCACGCCCATCACCGTGCGCTTCACGCCGGTCCGCTACGACTTCGTTTACGGCGACGGCACGACCGCATCCACCACGACGCCGGGACTCCCGTGGGCCGCGCTCCGTCAATCCCAGCTCACCCCCACCCCCACCAGCCACGTGTACCGCGCCCGCGGCACCTACACCGCCACCACCGCCGTCCACTACACCGCCGAGCTCGACACCGGCAGCGGCTGGGTGCCCCTCCCCGGCGAGCTCACCATCCCCGGGCCCGGCCAGGCCATCCGCATCTATGAGGCCACCACAGCGCTCGTCCGTCACACGTGCACCGAGCAACCCACCGCCCCCGGCTGCTGACCCGTGCGCACGCACGCTCTACCCTGAAGCCATGCCCCGCGCCGAACGCCTCATGCTGCTCGACACCGCCAGTCTGTATTTCCGCGCCTTCTACGGCGTGCCCGACAAGGTGACCGCCCCGGACGGCTCCCCCATCAACGCCGCGCGCGGACTGCTCGACATCGTCGCGAAGCTCATCACCCTGTATCAGCCGACGCACGTGGTCGCCTGCTGGGACGACGACTGGCGGCCGCAGTGGCGCGTCGACCTGATCCCGAGCTACAAGACGCACCGCGTGGTGGAGGTCGTGGCCGGTGCGCCGGACGTCGAGGAGGTGCCCGATCCCCTCGAGGCGCAGATCCCGCTCATCCGCGAGACCCTCGCCGCCATCGGGATCCCGATCGTCGGTGTGGCCGAGCACGAGGCCGACGACGTGATCGGCACCCTGGCGACGCACGCATCCATGCCGGTCGACATCGTGACGGGCGATCGCGACCTCTTCCAGCTCGTCGACGACGCCGCCGACGTCCGGGTCATTTATACGGCGCGCGGCATGAGCAACCTCGAGGTGGTCACCGACGCCACCGTCGTCGCCAAGTACGGGGTGCTCCCGTCGCAGTATGCCGACTTCGCCACGATGCGAGGAGATGCGTCCGACGGCCTCCCCGGCGTCGCCGGGGTGGGCGAGAAGACGGCGGCCACGCTGCTGGGGGTGCACGGCGACCTGGTGGGGATCCGGGAGGCGGCGGAGGCGGGTGAGGGCATGAGCGCAGGGGTGCGCGCCAAGATCCTCGCAGCGACGGCCTACCTCGATGTCGCACCGACCGTCGTGGCCGTGGCGACGGATCTCCCGATCGCCACACCGGACGTCCCCCTCCGTGCCCTGTCGGAGAGCGAGGTCACGACGGCGACGGCACTGGCGGAGAGGTGGAACCTCGGCGGCTCGATGACGCGGGCGGTCACCGCGGTGACGGAGGCCGCACGCGCAGCGACCGAGGAGTGAGCGTCACTCCGCCCAGGCGAGCAGGCGGGACAGACCCCAGGTGGTGACGATGCGCGACGCGGGCACTCCCGCACGCTCGGCGCGTTCGGCACCGTAGTCCAGCAGCGAGAGCTGTCCCGGCGCGTGGGCGTCGGAGTCGATCGAGAAGAGACACCCGGCTTCCAAAGCGATCGCGATCAACTCGTCGGGTGGATCCTGTCGCTCCGGTCGCGAGTTGATCTCCACGGCCACGCCGTTCTCGGCACAGGCGGCGAAAACCGCCGCAGCGTCAAAGGCCGACGGCGGGCGCGTCCCCCGGTCGCCCTGCACGAGCCGGCCGGTGCAGTGGCCGAGCACATTGACGCGTGGATGCGAGACGGCGGCGATCATGCGCGCGGTCATGGGCCTGGCGTCCATGCGCAGCTTCGAGTGCACGGAGGCGACCACGATGTCGAGTTCCCGGAGGAGATCGTCGTCCTGGTCGAGAGACCCGTCTTCGAGGATGTCCACCTCGATGCCCGCGAGCAGCGTGAAACCGTCGCCGGACTGCGCCCGCACGAGCGGCATCTGCTCCCGCAGCCGTTCGGCGGAGAGGCCACGCGCCACCCGCAGACGCGGCGAGTGATCGGTGATCGCCTGATACTCGTGCCCCTGGGCTCGAGCGGCGGCGGCCATCACCTCGATGGATGTGGTGCCGTCCGACCAGTCGGTGTGGGCATGCAGGTCGCCGCGCAGTCGGCCCCGCAGCTCCGAGACCCGCTCGGGTTCGACCTCGCCGCGCAGCTCTACGAGGTACTCGGGGATGCGGCCCTCCTGGGCCTGGCGGATCACGGCGAACGTCGACTCCCCGATCCCCCGTGCGGCGCGAAGCCGGGTGGGGTCGTTCCGCACGTCCTCGGGGAGATCCTCGAACGTGGCGGCTGCCTGTCGGAACGCCTTCGCCCGATACCGCGATGCCCGCTCGCGCTCGAGCAGCGAGGCGATCTCGAGGAGGGCGTCGACGGGCTCCATGGTCACTCCTCGACGGCGGCCAGTTCGCGGCTCGCACCGATCCACGCGTCGAGCTTCGCGAGGGCCCGCCCGTCGTCCACCGCCGCGGACGCGCGAGCGTATCCCTCACGCAGACGCTCCAGGATCGGCCGCTGCACCTGCGTGGCGTCCTGCGAGAGCTCGAACGCGACGATCCCGGCCGCGGCGTTGAGCAGCACGATGTCACGCACGGGCCCGGTCTCACCCGCGAGCGTGCGTCGCAGCACGTCCGCGTTGTGCTCGGGCGAGCCGCCGATCAGGTCGGCGAGGTCGGCGAGCGGGATGCCGAGGTCGCGCGGATCCAGGTCGTGCTCGTGGATGTCGCCTCTGGTCACCTCCCAGATGCGACTGTGACCGGTCGTGGTGAGCTCGTCCAGCCCGTCGTCTCCGCGGAACACGAGGGCGGTGGCGCCGCGGGTGCGGAAGACGCCGGTGATGAGCGGGACCCGCTCCATCTGCGCCACCCCCACCGCGTTCGCTTCGGCTCGTGCGGGGTTGCAGAGCGGGCCGAGCATGTTGAACACGGTCGGAACGCCGAGCTGCGCGCGCACAGCTCCCGCGTGCTTGAAACCGGGATGGAACGCCCCGGCCCACGCGAAGGTGATCCCGGTCCGGTCGAGGATCGAGGCCACGGCAGCGGGGTCCAGCGAGAGCTCCAGGCCGAGCGCGCCGAGCACGTCGGAGGAGCCGGATGCCGAGCTCGCAGCGCGATTGCCGTGCTTGACGACAGGGACTCCGGTGGCGCCGATGATGATGGCCGCGGTCGTGGACACGTTGACGGTCCCGACGCGGTCGCCGCCCGTTCCGACGATGTCGAGAACGTCCGGCGAGACCGGGAGAGGAACGGCCGCCTCGAGGATCGCGTCCCGGAAGCCGACGATCTCGTCGATGGTCTCCCCCTTGGCCCTGAGTGCGATGAGGAACCCCGCGAGCTGCGCCTCGGTGACCGAGCCCGACATGATCTGGCGCATCGCCCAGGTGGATTCCCAGACGCTGAGGTCCCGACGCTCCAGAAGGGTGGTGAGCACATCGGACCAGGTCAGGGATTCAGCCATGTGTGCGATCCTATCGGCGCGGAGAAAACGTGCAGATCGATCCGCGCTTCCGCGCAGAGGTACCGCGACCGCCGTTTCCCGCGGATTCACCGATGATTCGCAGTGATCTCTTAGGGTCCCCTAAGTCACCCACGAGGGATTCGACGGCCGTGGGTGCAAGAATCACGTCCGCGGATCGGCCATAATGGAGGGGTGACGACCTCAGCGACGTATGCCCCGGCGGCGAGAACGATCAAGCGGCCCAACCCGGTAGCTGTCGGCACCATTGTGTGGCTCGGCAGCGAGGTGATGTTCTTCGCGGGACTCTTCGCGATCTACTTCACGCTCCGCAGCACTTCACCCGAGCTCTGGGCCGACCGTACCGAGCTTCTGAACGTGCCGTTCGCGGCCGTCAACACGGCGATCCTCGTGCTCTCGTCGTTCACGTGCCAGATGGGCGTGTTCGCAGCCGAGGACCTCCAGCCCTACCGCATCGCGAAGGGCCAGAAGAACGGCGCCGGTCGCCGTCGTCTGTTCGGCTGGGGCATGGTCGAGTGGTTCTTCCTCACCTTCGCCCTCGGCGCGATCTTCGTCTCCGGCCAGGTCTGGGAGTACGCGCAGCTGGTTGCGGAGGGCATGCCCATCCAGGCCGACTCGTACGCCTCGGCCTTCTACCTGACGACCGGCTTCCACGCCCTGCACGTCACCGGCGGTCTCGTCGCGTTCCTCCTCGTCATCGGCCGCGCGTACGCCGTCAAGAACTTCCGGCACAAGGAGGCGACGTCCTCGATCGTGGTGTCTTACTACTGGCACTTCGTCGACGTCGTCTGGATCGTGCTGTTCTTCGTTATCTACTTCCTGAAATAAGAGCGGAGCTGATCCCCGAGATGGCACGAGAGAAGAAGCGCCGTTCGAGCGGTCGTCGCAGCCCACTGGCGGCGGCCGCGCTCATCGGAGCTGGACTGATGATCACGGGCGCCGTGTACGCAGGAGCGTCCGCCGCCTTCGCGGCCAACGACGCCCCTAGCGCGGCGACGCAGTTGACGGTGGAAGACGGCGAGAAGCTGTTCCAGGCGAACTGCGCCACCTGTCACGGCCTCGACCTGCAGGGCACCCCCAACGGACCGAGCCTCTACGGCGTCGGCGAGCTGGCTGTGGAGTTCCAGGTGTCGACCGGCCGCATGCCGCTGCAGATGCAGGGCCCGCAGGCACCGCAGAAGGAGCCGCAGTTCACCGAGGAGCAGATCCTCGCGATGTCGGCCTACGTGCAGTCCGAGGCCCCCGGTCCGACGTTCCCGTCCGACCGCATCCTGGACGGCGAGGGAGACGTCGCGCACGGTGCCGAGCTCTTCCGCGTCAACTGCGCGATGTGCCACAACGTCGCGGCCGCCGGTGGTGCTCTGACCGAGGGCAAGTACGCCCCCGCGATCACCGAGACCAGCGCGCTGCACATCTATGCCGCCATGGTCACCGGCCCGCAGAACATGCCGGTCTTCGGCGACATGAACCTGTCCGACGAGGACAAGCGCGACATCATCTCGGCCCTGCTCTTCCAGCAGCAGTCGGTGCAGATCGGTGGCTTCTCGCTGGGGTCGCTCGGCCCGGTTTCCGAGGGCCTGTTCGTGTGGATCTTCGGTATCGGCGCTCTGGTCGCCATCACCGTGTGGATCACGGCGAAGTCCAACTGACGCATATTCATCGAAGAGGAACGTACGAGGAGCACCATGGCACACGACGACGACTCGCAGGCTCTTGACAGGGCCTACCAGCCCTCTCCGGGGCTGGGTGTCGCAGTCAGCGATCCCGTGCAGAACCCCGGGCTGCCGCCGCACCGCGAGCGGATGACCGATAAGGACCCGCGCGCTGAGAAGGCTGCGGTCCGTACCGTCTACACGCTGTTCTACCTGTCGCTCGCCGGCAGCATCTGGGCGGTCGCCGCCTACATGCTGTTCCCGATCGAGAGCGGCGCGCTCATCGACATCCGGCAGAACAACCTCTTCATCGGTCTGGGCATCGCTCTCGCGCTGCTCGCCCTCGGCATCGGCGCGATCCACTGGTCGAAGGCGCTCATGTCCGACAAGGAGCACGTCGAGCTGCGCCACCCCACGCGGGGCAAGGACTCGACGCGCGAGGCCGCCATCAAGGCGTTCGCCGACGCCAACGAGGAGTCCGGATTCGGCCGCCGCACCATGATCCGCAACTCGCTGTTCGCGGCGATCGTGGCGTCGATCATCCCCGGAGTCACGCTGTTCCGCGGTCTCGCACCGCATTCCACGCCGGACGACCCGACCAAGGGCGACCCGGTGGCGCTGCTGAAGCACACGATGTGGGACAAGGGGATGCGCCTGGTGCGCGACCCCGACGGTACGCCGATCCGCGCCGCCGACGTCACGCTCGGCTCTGCCTTCCACGTCATCCCCGAGGACCTCGCCGAACTCGGCCACGACGAGGGCTACCTCGAGGAGAAGGCCAAGGCCATCGTGCTGATGATGCGGCTGCGGCCCGAGCAGCTGATCGAGGCCGAGGACCGCAAGGACTGGTCGTACGACGGCATCGTGGCCTACTCCAAGGTCTGCACCCACGTCGGCTGCCCGGTGGCTCTGTACGAGCAGCAGACGCACCACCTGCTGTGCCCGTGCCACCAGTCGCAGTTCGACGTCACCGACCACGCGAAGGTCATCTTCGGACCGGCCGCCCGTCCGCTTCCGCAGCTGCCCATCACCGTGGATGACGAGGGCTACCTCATCGCACGCAGCGACTTCACCGAACCCGTCGGCCCGAGCTTCTGGGAGCGCCATTGAGCACCGCAACGCTGTCCAAGGACGAGAAGGACACCAAGGCGCCTCTCGGCGGCCGCTTCGTCGGCGCCGCATCGAACTACATCGATGAGCGCACCAGCCTCTCCGGCTTCGTCAAGGAGCTCGGTCGCAAGATCTTCCCCGACCACTGGTCGTTCATGCTCGGTGAGATCGCCCTGTGGAGCTTCGTCGTCGTGTTCCTCTCCGGAACCTTCCTGACGTTCTTCTTCCAGGCCTCGATGGTCGAGACGCACTACACGGGCGCATACGCCCCCATGCGCGGAATCGCGATGTCCTCGGCTCTCGAGTCGACGCTGCACATCTCGTTCGACCTGCGCGGTGGGCTCCTGGTCCGCCAGATCCACCACTGGGCCGCGCTGGTCTTCATCGCGGGTATCGGCGTGCACATGCTGCGGGTGTTCTTCACCGG
>NZ_SSDM01000273.1:0-1537 GCF_004794375.1 Microbacterium sp. K35
GACGCGCGCAGCTGCAGCAGCGACAGCGCGTCGACGTAGGGGCTGCGCAGCTGCACGGCGCGCTGCAGCACTGGCTTGTTCTCGAGCAGGCCGTCGCCGCCGGTCAGCCGCACGACCCACTGGCGCGTGAGCGCGAGCTCGTCGAGCACGAGCGCCGCCAGGTCGTCGCGGTCGCCGAGGGCCAGGTACTGGCGGGCGATGCGCTCGTCGGTCTTGGCGAGGCTCATCGCGACGTTGTCGACCATGGTGTGCAGCAGCGGCCACTCGCGGTACGCCTCACGCAGCAGGTCCTGGTCGCCGACGGCCTCCAGGGCGGTGCCGAGACCGAACCAGCCGGCGAGGTTGATGCGCGCCTGGGTCCACGCGAACACCCACGGGATCGCCCGCAGGTCTTCCAGCGACTCGACCGACAGTCCGCGTCGGGCGGGGCGGGAGCCGAGTGCCAGCAGCCCGATCTCCTCCATCGGGGTCACCGTGGCGAACCACGGCGCGAAGCCCTCGGCCTTGACGAGCGAGAAGAAGCGCTCGCGGGAGGCCGCGTCCATCGTGGCGGCCACCTCGGCGTAGCGCTCGGCCGCGCGGCTGGTGCGCTCCTCCACCGTGGGGGAGGAGGCGAGCAGCGTGGCGGCGGCGACCTGGTCGATGTGCCGCATGGCGATCGCGGGCTCGCCGTAGCGCGCGAAGATCACCTCGCCCTGCTCGGTGAGCTTGAACCGGCCGTCGACGGAGTGCGGCGGCTGGGCGAGGATGGCGGAGTTGGCGGGGCCGCCGCCGCGCCCGAGGGCGCCGCCGCGACCGTGGAACAGCGTGAGCTCGATGCCCGACTCCTGCGCCCAGCGGGCGATGGTGGCCTGCGCCGCGTACAGCGCCAGGTTCGCGGCGACCGGGCCGACGTCCTTCGACGAGTCGGAGTAGCCGAGCATCACCTCGAGGCGGTTGCCGGTCGCGGCCATCCGCTCGCGGAACTCGGGGAACGTGACGACCTCGGCGAGGATCGCCGGCGCGGCCTGCAGGTCGGCGAAGGTCTCGAACAGCGGCACGACATCGAGCACCGGGGCGTCGTCGCCGAGGGCGTACCGGGCGAGGCGGTGCACGTTCGCGAGGTCGGACGCGGCCTGGGTGAACGAGACGACGTAGCGCCCTGCCGCCCGCAGCCCGCGGTCGCGCTGGATGTCCGCGATCGCACGGAACACCTCCAGCACCTCCTCGGTCTGGGCGCTGATCGGGCCGCCCGCGTCGAGCTCGGCGAGGGCCGTGGCGTGCACCTGGGAGTGCTGGCGCACCTCGAGCTCGGTCAGGTGGAAGCCGTAGGTCTCCACCTGCCAGATCAGGTGCTGCACCCCGCCGAACGCGTGCCGACGGGCGCCGGCCGCGGCGAGCGAGGACTGCACGGCACGCAGGTCGGCCAGCAGCTCGTCCGGTCGGGTGTACGCGTGCTCGCTGTCCCCGAGCCGGGTCGCGGCCACCCGCCGCGCGAGCACGAGCAGCACGCGGCGGTGCGGCTCCTCCGGCGACCGGGCGGCGAGCTCGGCGGCGA
>NZ_SSDM01000274.1:0-7481 GCF_004794375.1 Microbacterium sp. K35
CCACGACCCAGCCATCACAACCAGGCCCGCAGGGCAACTTCTCTATCTTAGCCATCCCGACTCGCTTGTCAAATCAGCGCGCCGGGCAGATCGAGGATCCGCTGCGCAGCTGAGACAGCCGCAGAAGGGGTGGATCTCCCATCCTAGACGCACGCGCCTGATCTCTCAAGAGAGAAGGAGTGGGAGGTGGTTCTCCGCTTGAGGGGGGTGAAGCTCTGGGCTTCTCCGCTTCCCTGTGGGGCGAACAAGTAATAAGTTACGTGGGTTCCGGGGTTCTGGCAAATCGGGGCACCACCCCCGGGCGTGTCGGCACCGCGACAGGACCACATCAGCCCGGATCAGCTGGGTTTTTCCGCTCGGAAGCCGCGGAGTAGCATCGCGCCATGGGCCCCCACCGTCCCTCCCCCCGTGCCGCCGCTCCCGCGAGGACCCGTCCGAGCGCCGCCCTGCTGCGCCGGGTCTGGACGGAGATCGGCGGAGAGCCCGCTGCCGTGCACGACGCGCTCCCAGACCTCGCCGGTCTAGGCGACGTCCCGCTCCCTGCCCGTACCGCCGCCGGGGAGCTCGCGCTGGGGAGCACGGCCGCCGCGACGCTGGCGGCGGGGCGCAGGGTCGCGGACGTGGATGTCGCCCGGGTCGCCGCCGCATACCGGAGCGACCGCCTCCTCACGGTCGACGATGCTTCCCCGCCCGCCTGGTCTCCCCTGTCGGGGTTCTGGCCCACCGCCGACGGGTGGATCCGGACGCACGGCAACTACCCCCATCACGCTCGCGGGCTCCGATCCGCCCTGGGGCTCGCGCCTGACGCCGGCCGCCCCGACGTCGCCGCAGCTCTCGCCGCGCTCCCCCGCGACGAAGCCGTCCGGCGGATCGTGCACCACGGAGGACTCGCGGTCTCCGTGCGGGCCGAGCAGCCGGAGCACGACGCCCGTCTCCGCACCATGCCTCTGATCGAGGTCGCCCGTGTCGGCGATGCCGCGCCCTCCGGTCGTCCGGCGTCCGGGCCTCCGTCTCCCCTCGCCGGAATCCGCGTGCTCGATCTCACGCGCGTGATCGCCGGTCCCGTCTGCACACGCACACTCGCCCTGCTCGGTGCCGACGTGCTGCGGATCGATCCCCCGGCCATCGCCGAGCTCCCCTGGCAGCACCTCGACACCGGTCACGGGAAGCGCAGCACGATCCTCGACGCCCGTGACCCGGCGATGTCCGCTCTGCTCGCCACCGCCGACGTGGTCGTCCTGGGATACCGTCCGGCGTCGCTCGCACGACTCGGCCTGTCTCCCGACACCCTCGTCGAGAGGTACCCCGGTCTCGTCGTGGCCGAGCTCAGCGCGTGGGGTGCCGACGCGCCGGAGCGCGCGGGCTTCGACAGCCTGGTGCAGGCGGAGAGCGGAATCGCGGTGATCGAGGGCGACGACGGCGTGCCCGGAGCGCTGCCCGCACAGGCGCTCGACCACAGCAGCGGCTACCTGCTCGCCGCGGCGGTGACCACGCTGCTCGGACGGCGTGCGCGCGAGGGCGGATCCTGGATCGCACGCACCTCCCTGCGCCGGGTCGCCGCCGAACTTCTCGGGATGCCGCGCCGCACGGACCCGGTCGCTGCGCCGGATCCGGACGCGGCCTCGCACGAGGCGAGGTTCGACGTCGACGGGGTATCCCTCGTCACCGCGGCGCCGGTCATCCCCGGCACCACGTTCACGGCGCCGCACCCGTGGGGATCGGACGCACCGCGCTGGTGACGACCGCGCTGGTGACGACAGCCGCTGGTGCCGCGCGCGGTCAGCGCGACCGGACGGGGTCTCCTCGGCGCAGAGCCACCACGGCACACAGCACGAGAGTGAGCGCACCCCACACCGCGCACGCCGGAGGCAGCACGCGATACGCCAGGTGAGCGACGGTGAACTCCGCCGTGAAAGGACCGAGCACCGCGAGACCGATCACCCACGCCGCCGCCAGGATCACCGGCAGCGAGAGCCACCAGGTCACCCGCACCGGCGAGGGCAGCCACCGGGTGACCGCGTCGCGAGGCACCGCACGCCGCAGCCGCAGCGCGGCCCACAGCCCGAGGCCGAGCAACGCCAGCACACTCGAACCGTGCTGCACCCATTTGTACCCGAGCAGCGGACCCCACTGCTCATCCAGCATCGGGAACAGCGCGACGCCCCAGCGCCCCTCGTGCGTGAACGCGTCCCACGCGATGTGCGACAGCACGCCGAGCACGAGCGACACCGCGAGGAGCAGCGGATACCAGGGGCGACCGAGACCGACCCCCACCGCACGGCCCGCGGCCACGGCGCCGCGGTCGTCCCACTCGCGCGGCAGCCGACGCGCGACCCACAGCGGCACCAGCTCACCGACCGACGGCCGCAGCACCACGCGCCAGAGCAGGAAGAGCACGAACGCCAGCAGCGCCGTCCAGATCACATTGGCCACGGTGTGCGTGAACGAGTAGTCGAGACCCACGCCGCGCAGGAACAGCGGGAGATCCGGCGTCATCGCGCCGATCGCGATCGCCGCGGGCACGAGGGGCGTGCGCACGAACGGCAGCGCGACGATCGCGTGACTCGGCGTGAACGGCATCCGGAGGCCGCGTCAGCTCAGGAACACGCCGGCGAGGGTCTTCTTGCCTCGGCGCAGCACCGAGACGCCACCGGGGAGAGTGCCCTGCACGGTCGCCGTGTCGTCCGCCACCCGCTCGCCGTCGAGCGACACTCCGCCCTGTGCGATGGCCCGCCGCGCCTCCGACAGACTCGACACGAGCCCGGTCGCGACCAGCGCATCGACCACGGGCGTCCCTGGCGCGACGGTCGCATGCGGCAGCTCATCGAGCGCGGAACGCAGCGTCGCCGGGTCGAGCGCGGTCAGGTCGCCCTGTCCGAACAGTGCCTCCGACGCGGCGATCACGGCCGCCGTGGCCTCGATGCCGTGCACGGTCGCCACGACCTCGAGCGCCAGACGCTTCTGCGCGGCGCGTCGGAACGGCTCGGTCGCGACGAGCTCGGCGTACTCCTCGATCTCGGCCCTCGTCAGGAACGTGAACACCTTGAGCCGCTCGATCACATCGGCGTCGGCCGTCGACAGCCAGAACTGGTAGAACGCGTACGGGCTGGTGAGCTCCGCATCGATCCAGATCGCGTTGCCCTCGCTCTTGCCGAACTTGGTGCCGTCGCTGTTCGTGATCAGGGGCGTGCCGATCGCGTGCACGGACACACCCTCGACACGGTGGATCAGATCGGTGCCGCTGGTCAGGTTGCCCCACTGATCGGACCCGCCCGTCTGCAGACGGCAGTCGTACTGACGGTAGAGCTCCAGGAAGTCGAGACCCTGCAGGATCTGGTAGCTGAACTCGGTGTAGCTGATGCCCGCGTCCGAGTTGAGGCGCGCGGCGACCGCGTCCTTCTTCAGCATCGTGCCGACCCGGTAGTGCTTGCCGATCTCCCGCAGGAAGTCGATGGCGGACAGCGGCGCGGTCCAGTCGAGGTTGTTCACCATGCGGGCCGCGTTGTCGCCCTCGAAGCTGAGGTAGCGCTCCACCTGTCCCCGCAGGCGATCCACCCACTCGGCCACCGTCTCGCGTGTGTTGAGCGTGCGCTCCGCGGTCGGACGGGGATCGCCGATGAGCCCGGTCGAGCCGCCGACGAGACCCAGCGGCCGGTGCCCGGCGAGCTGGAGCCGACGCAGCAGGAGCAGCTGCACCAGGTGACCCAGGTGCAGGCTCGGCGCGGTCGGATCGAACCCGCAGTAATACGTGATGGGGTCTCCCGCGAGCAGGGCGCGCAGCGCCTCCTGGTCGGTGGACACGTGGACCAGGCCACGCCACACGATCTCGTCCCACACGTTCTCGAACGTGGGATCGATCGCCTGGGGTGCGGTCGTCAGGTCGGGAGTTGACACGCGCTCCAGGCTAGCAGCGCGCGGTGCGGCATCCCGCCTCACACCGCACCGTCGAGCTCGGCGATCTCCTCGGGCGCGAGGGCGAGCTCGGCCGCGTCCAGCGCGGTGTCGAGCTGCGCGATCTTGCTCCCCCCGAGGATCGGCCGGATGCCGTGCGCGAGCAGCCATGCCAGCACGATCTGCCCGCGCTGGGCGTCGTGCGCGTGCGCGATCCGGTCGAGGACCGCGAGGCGCCGCGCGGTGCCGGGGTGGTCGTAGACCTCGGGGATCGCCTTCGCCGCGTTGTCGTACGCCCCGGACAGCAGGGGCGTGTACGCCCAGGTCTCCAGACCGTTCGCGGCGGCGTAGTCGCGCTGCTCGTCGCTCAGCACGCCGAACGGGTGCACCACCCCCGGCGGCAACGTGCCGGGGCGCGCGCGCAGATAGGTCGCGTTGAGCTGGAGCGCATCGAGCGGCGCGCTGCCGATCGCCGTCGCGTGAGCGCGGGCCCGCTCGATGCGCCAGGCGGGATGATTGGACGCGCCGACGCGCCGGACCGTCCCGCTGCCGGTGAGCGACGCGAGGCCGTCGACCGTCCGCTCGATGGGGACAGCGCGATCCTCCTGGTGCAGCCAGAGCAGATCGATGGTGTCGACGCCCAGGCGCGACAGACTGCCCTCGACCGCCTGCGCGATCGCCCGCGGCGACAGGCCCGTGCGGTGCGCGGGCCACGAGCCCGGCCACAGCGGTTCGGCACCGACCTTCGTCGACAGACGGATGCGCTCGCGGACACCGGGGCGAGCGGCGAGCCACCGACCGATCACCGCCTCGGACGCCCCGCCGTGCCCGGTGTCGCTGGCCCAGAAGCTGTAGCAGTCGGCGGTGTCGATCCAGCTGCCGCCGCGTTCGACGAAGCGGTCGAGCAGGGCGAAGGCGGTGTCCTCATCGATGAGGGTGCCGAAGGACATGGCACCGAGGACGATCGGGGATGCGCGATGCGGAGAAGCGGTCATGCAGGAAGCATGCAACCTGGAGCGCACTCCAGGTCAAGCCCTAGGATCACGGCATGACCACGACCTACACGCCGGCCGAGACCGCCGCCCGCTCCGGCTTCAGCATCGACACCCTGCGGTACTACGAGCGCGAGGGCATCCTGCCCGCGGTGCCGCGCACGGCCGGAGGCCACCGGGTGTACACCGATGCGGAGCTCGGGCTGCTCGAGTTCCTCAAGTGCCTGCGCGAGACCGGGATGCCCGTGGAGCGTCTCCGGCGGTACGGACAGCTGTGCCGCGACGACGACACCATCCCCGAGCGGATCGCCCTCCTGGAGGAACACGCCGAGACCGTGGAGCGGCAGCTCGCGGAGGTCCTCGCGCAGCAGCACCGCCTCCAGGAGAAGCTGACCTGGTACCGGAGGCAGCTGGCCTGACTCAGGTGTGCGCGGCCCACCACACCAGGAACGCGGCACCGAGCCCGATGACCCAGCTGACGAGACTGCCGACCAGGAAGTACTCGGCCCTGGCGCCGGTCTCGCCGTCGCGGGAGATCTCGGGGAACCGGACGATGCCCTTGGCCGCGAGCATGGCCGCCAGCACGGGATAGGCGGCCGCGAGGGTGAGGATCATCACCAGCACGCGCTCGAGCGGTCCGATGAGCCGACCGCCCTTGAAGCCGTTGCGCGGATCGGTCGCCGGCAGGACCGCCTCCACCGGGGCCTGCGCCGCACGCGCCGCGGCGGGTTCGGCAGTCTCGGGCGACGACGGCTCCGGGGCGACCGCGATCGGGGCGGGGTCGGCCGGCCGCCAGGTGTGCTCGCCGTCGAGGGCCGCCCGCACCACGAGGTTCGACGACTCCAGCAGGAAGACCCCGGCTCCGAGCGCGAGCACGGCGAGGTCGAACGACACCTCGCCGAAGGGCGACCGCAGCGTCCAGAGCTCGCCGATGAGCCCGGTCTCGTCGCGCGCACCCACCCACACGACCGCGCCGATGCTGAGGGCGGCCACTGCGACCGCGGGCCAGAAGCCGGCGCGGGAGGGTCGGCCGTCCGGCATGCTCCACACCCAGAGGGCACCTCCGGCGAGGCCCAGGACGGCCCAGAGGAGCGCCTCCCCTCCGATGCCGAGCAGCACGATGACCGCGGCGGCGACCACGTATCCGAGCCAGCGACGGGGCACGAACTGACGCACCAGATCGGCCGCGCCGATGGCGAGGAGCAGGAAGCCGGCGAGGATCATGCGCCCTCCCCTCGCAACGCCGCCAGTCCCTCGATGAGCGCCGCCGCCCCCGCACTGCGCAGGGACTTGGAGACGCTGGGCTGCGTGATGCTCTCCTGTGCCGCCAGCTCCTGCTGCGACCGGCCGATCAGCCGACCGTAGGTGAGGCGTCGCTCGCGCGCGGTCATGGCGCCGACGAGCTCGTCGCGGACGAGGACGTAGGCGTTGGCGGCGGCGATCACGGCGGGCATGACCTCATCCTGACCCGGGGCACCGACAATCCAGGTGCGCGTCCGCGGCACGGCGCGCTGTTCGCGGGCATGGACGGTCTCGATCGCGGCGCGCGCGGCATACCATCCCGGCCCGTCCGCGAGCTCACCGTGGACCGAATCGACCGCGCGCACCTCCCCCACGCCGATCCCGAAGCGGAAGGCGAGGTCGTCCGGCAGCCGCAGCTGGATCATCAGGAGCGAGGTGAGCGCATCGGTCAGCTCTCGATAGACGGCCTGCTGCTCGTCCCCTACCGTGGGCGTGAGCGGCTGCAGTGCGAGAGGTCGGTCGGACTCGACCTCGGCGATGGCGTCGTCGAGCGCCCGCTGGGCGGCACTGCGGTCGTCGAGCTCGCGGGAGCCCACGATGTCGGCGATCACGGCGATGACCATGGCATAACCGTAGCACGAATAAGCAGAGTTTATGCATCTTTTGGTTATAGATCGGAGATATGCCTGATATGAGCATCATGCCCTGGAGTGCAGGAACCTGGACCCACGCGCCCGCCGACGTAGCGGGCAGCGGAGCGCACCTCGACGTGACCGCCGCCGAGGGCAGCGACGCCTGGCGGCACACCGCGTACGGCTTCGTGCACGACACCGAGCACGCACTCCTCGCTCCCCTGGCCGTCGGCGAGGCGATGGAGGTGTCGTTCCGCGCCCCCTGGGAAGGACAGTTCGACCAGGCCGGCCTCTTCGTGCGCGCCGACGACGAGCACTGGGTCAAGGCGGGCATCGAACACGCCGACGGCCACCTCGGGCTCGGCGCCGTCGTCACCGCCGTGGTCTCCGACTGGTCGGTCGGACACGTCGACGACTGGCGGGACAGCGAGATCACCGTCCGCGTCAGCCGCTGGCGCGACGCGCTGATCGTCCGCGCCGCCGCCGACGGCGGACCCTGGCGTCTCGTGCGGGTCGCGCCCTTCGACGGCGAGGCCCCCGCCGCGGCCGGACCGTTCCTCGCCGCCCCTACGCGCGCCGGGCTCACCGTCCGCTTCACACGCTGGGAGCGGACCGCCGCAGACGCCGACCTGCACTAGCCGCGCGGGTCGAGACCGCCGAGACGGGAGCGGGCCGCGGACGACCGCGGCCCCCTCCGCTCACAGCCCGAGAGCGTGCGCCGCCG
>NZ_SSDM01000027.1:0-1808 GCF_004794375.1 Microbacterium sp. K35
GGGCGCCCGGGGCGCGCAACGGGTGCGCCAGGGCCGCGAGGCCACGCCCCGCGACCGGTTGCACGCGCTCGTGCGCATGCTGCTCGACGCGCCGGAGGGCGTCGACGTGTTCGACGCCGCCGACGAGCTGCACGTGAGCGAGGCCACCCTGGAGGCCGACCTCGTGCGCGTGCGCGGTCTGCTCGACGGCACCGACCTCACCCTCGACCGCTCGCGCGAGATCGTGCGGCTGCGTGGCGACGAGGCGGCCCAGCGGCGGCTGCTCAGCCGGCTCGCGCACGACGAGATGGACGACGCGTCCTTCCACCCGGAGGTGTTCCGCCGCGCGCTGTCCGGCACGGCGGTCGATCCGCGGGCGGTCGCGCCCTTCAAGTCGGCCCTGGTGGGGGAGCTCGGACAGCTCGGCTACTACGTCAACGAGCTCGCGATCGCCGACGTGCTGCTGCACATCGCGATCGCCGCGGAGCGGGTGGCCGCCGGGCGGTCACTCGACACGCCGCCGACCGGGGCCAGGCCCGAGATCCCTCGCGTCGGCGCCGTGATCGCGCGTCTCGCCGCCGAGCACTTCGGCGTGATGCTCGGCGAGGGCGACAGCGCCCACCTCGCGTCCCTCGTGCTCACACGCATCGTGGCGCCGGGCGGCGACGAGACCCGCGAGGTCGCGCGCAGCGGAGTGGCGCCGGAGGTCGACGCGGCCGTGCGGGCCGAGATCGCCAGGGCCGCGGACGACTTCCAGGTCGACCTGGTCGACGAGACGTTCGTGCTGCGGCTCGCGCTGCACGTGCAGAACCTGCGGCGACGGGCGGAGGAGAGCGCCCTCACGCGCAACCCGCTCACGCGGTCGCTCAAGACCACGTATCCGATGATCTTCGAGGTGGCGGTGTCGATCGCGAGCGGGCTGCACGACCGCCTCGGCACCCCCGTCCACGACGACGAGATCGCCTACATCGCGATGCACGTCGGCGGGCGTCTCGAGCGCAGCCGCAAGGCCGAGTCGATCCTCACGGCGACGATCGTGTGCCCCGGCTATTACGAGCTGCACGAGCTGCTGCGGTCGAGCGTCGACCGCTCCCTCGGCTCCGCGATCGAGGTCACGAGCGTCGTCACGAACGTCGACCCCGACTGGGCGTCGTTCGACACCGACCTGGTGCTCAGCACGATCGAGCCCGGCTCACCCGGTGAGCGGTTCGTGCGCATCCAGCCGTTCCTCACCGACGCCGACGTCGACCGCGTGCAGCAGGCCGCGGCCCGCGTCCGCCGCGGCCGGCGTCTCACGCGGCTGCGGGCCGAGCTGGCGCGCTACTTCCTGCCCGACGCCTACGTCTTCCCGCTGCCCGATGCGGGGGAGGAGGAGATCATCCGGCTCCTCGGCGCGCGGCTGGTGGCGGCCGGACTGATCGGCGACGACTACGTGGAGAACACGATCGTGCGCGAACGCCTGTCGTCCACGGCGTTCACCGACGCGCTCGCCGTGCCGCACGCGCTGCAGATGACGGCCACCCGCACCGCGATCGCGATCGGGGTCGCCGAGGGGTCCGCGGCCTGGGGCGATGCCCGCGTGCAGGTCGTCGCGCTCGCCGCGTTCAGCGAGGGCGACCGCGCGGCCTTCCAGACCGTGTTCGAGCAGCTCGTCGAGGTGTTCAGCGAGCGCGACAGCGTGCAGCGCATCGTGCGGCGCGGCACCACGTTCGAGGCGTTCCTCGACGAGCTGGTGGCGGTGATCGACGGCTGAGCTCAGCCCCGCGGTGCGAGCACGTCGGCGAGCCGGTCCAGCAGCGTCTCCGCGGCGGGGGATGCCGCCGTCTCCA